>JACCYX010000253.1 GCA_013696265.1 Chloroflexia bacterium | reverse complement strand
CTGGCCCTGGCCCACGCCACCGCCGGGGTCATGATCCGCTACGGGTTTGCCGACTCAGACCGGACCGTCGCGGTCTTTCACGGCGGCAACTTCGAGATCGAGAAGTACCGTGACGAGGTGAAGCGGAACATGGCCAGGCTGACTCGCCCGCGGTCCCAGGTCGTCTTTACCCGCGACCTGTCCGAAAACGTCTGCCTCGATGGGGCGGCGATCCTCGCCGGGTATTCAGACGCCCCCACTCCTTGAGTTGACGAATCCGAGTACTCCCGACACGATCATTCACCGGCACCGGACTCGCGCGCGGGAGGTGAATGTATGGCGGAGACGTTGCGAGTTGGAATTACGCGAGATTTCATGGCCGACGATGGCACGGTCGCGCTTGGCGATATTGGCCTCGGTCTGCTCGATGACGCCGCCAGCATCAAGTGGGAGTTCCTGGCCGAAAGGACAGGGGAACTCACCGCCTGCCAGATTCACGGGTACGACGCGCTGGCGGTTCTCGGACCGAGGATTACATCGGCCACAGTGGACGGCGCGGATTGGCTGACCGTGATCGCGCGCTACGGTGTCGGCTACGACACCATCGACATCGACGCCTGCACCCGGAACGGCGTTGCCGTGACAATCACGCCCGATGGCGTCCGGCGGCCGATGGCGACGGCAATCCTGACCCTCATCCTGGCGTTGAGCGGCCGGCTGCTCCAGAAGGACCGGCTCACCCGATCCGGCGGCTGGGACCGAAAAGTCGACCACATGGGGATGGGACTCACGGGGCGAGTGCTCGGCTCCATCGGGTGCGGCAACATCGGCCGGGAACTATTCACGCTCGCCAGGCCGCTGGCGATGCGGCACATTGCCCACGATCCCTACGCCCGGCCCGATCCCGCACTCGGCGTCGAGCTGGTCGACCTGGAGACGCTCTTTCGCACGGCCGACTTCGTTGTCATCAACTGCGCCCTGACACCGGAGACGCGTCACCTGGTGAACGCCGCGCGGCTCGCCCTGATGAAGCCCACGGCCTTCCTGATCAATACCGCCCGGGGACCAATCGTCGACCAGGCGGCGCTGGCCAAGGCCCTCCAGGCGGGCTGGATCGACGGCGCCGCGCTGGATGTCTTCGAGCGGGAACCCGTCGATCCCGACGACCCGCTCCTGACGCTGGACAACGTGATCGTCACGCCCCATGCCCTTGGCTGGACCGACGAATGGATTCATCTCACTGGGCGGAGCGCCCTTGCCGGCATCCTGGACGTGGCGGACGGCCGGGAGCCGCCGAACGTCGTCAATCACGAGGTACTGGAGACTCAAAGGTTTCAGGACAAACTGGCGCGAAACGCGGCGCGAGGAGCGACATGAGGACGAACCGGGTGAAACACGCGCTTGCCGAGGGCGGCGTGGCGATCGGAACGATGGTTTTCGAGTTCAACACGCCCGGCATCGGGCGGATCGCGGCCCAGGCCGGAGCCGACTTCATCGTGTTCGACATGGAGCACACCGGCTGGAGCATCGAGACGGTCCGGATGCTGATGGCCACTTCCCGCGCCGCCGACACTGTCCCGCTCGTGCGAGTGCCGGCCACCCAGTATCACTTGCTCTCGCGACCGCTCGACGTGGGTGCGATGGGCCTGATGGTTCCAATGGTCGAGAGCGAGGAGCAAGCCCGGCTGATCGTCCGCTCGGCCAGATACCCTCCCGATGGAGCACGCGGCGCGGCGTTCGCGATCGCGCACGATGACTACGAGGGCGGCGACATCGTGGCCAAGATGCGGAGCGCCAACGAGGAACTGCTGCTCATCGCACAGATCGAGACGGTGGCCGGAGTCGAAGAGGCCGACCGGATCGCGGCCGTCGAGGGAACCGACGTGCTCTGGATCGGCCACTTCGACCTCACGGCATCGTTGGGCATTCCCGGCCAGTTCACCCATCCGGATTACCTCCGGGCCGTCGAACGCGTCCTGGACGCCTGTCACCGGCACGGCAAGTCCTCCGGTATCATGACCGCCGATGTCGAAAACGCCCGGTCCATGCTGGGTCAGGGATTCCGGGCCGTAGCCTACAGCGGTGATCTCTGGATCTACGGTCAGGCGCTGAAACAGGGCATCGACGCGATCCGTGACAATGGGGATTCATCGCTCGGAGGGTAGTCAATTGGTCCTCTGACGCAGGTGATTCGGGACGCCGTGATCGTCTCTGACTTAAGGGGATATGTCGTCTTGAGTATGCGCCGCCGGCATTCACGGCGAGGGTGCGAGGTGGCGTTTTGCGTGGGGCTTGGTCTGGAGCGTCATGTACGGTTGCGGAGCTTGTCTCCGCCCGTGCTCTCGATACTCCCTACAAC
>JACCYX010000250.1 GCA_013696265.1 Chloroflexia bacterium | reverse complement strand
GTCATGTCGAGCGCCAGCTCGACATCCCTGTGCGAAGCACTCGACGGCGCAGCCGGCGCTTGGGGGAGCGTTAGGCCAGTTCGGCTCCGCCGGAAGCGCTTCGCGCAGGGATACCGCTTCGCTGCCTCCTTCGTCAGAATGACGGTAGTTGGAGGCTTGGTATCAAAGGCGATTCGCTGGCGCTCGACATGACGATTGTGAGGGAGAACGACGGAAGATTCGATCGGCCTCCCCGTGCGACTTCAGGAGCCCGACTCCCGAAAGATCACCCGGTTCCATTCATTGATGGTCACACTCTCGACGATCCCGTTCGGGGCGTACGGATCGTTGGCGAGCAACTCTTGCACTTCGGCCAGGTCGGCCGCGTCGTAGATCAACAGTGCCCCTGAATCGTCCACGAACGGTCCCGACTCGTGGAGCTTGCCGTCGTCGAGCAGTTTCTTGAGATACTCGCGGTGCGTCGGGCGAATCCGCTGCCGTCGCTCCTCGTCATCCGTAAACTTCAGTGTGACCGCAAACAAAGCCATACGGGTCATTCCCTTTCATCGACAGAAGCCAGCGCACTACAATCCCACGCAGGGTAGCCTGAATCGGGCGATACCACCATCCATGAGTCACACGACGATTGTCTGTCACGCCGGGAAGATCGATGCCGCCGAGCGCAACCTCATCAGCACAGGCCAGGGATGACCAGGACGTCGTGCCGTTGCGGCGTCAATACCTGCAGATCAAGGCCCGGTATCCGGAGACGATTCTCTTCTTCCGGTTGGGCGATTTCTACGAAACGTTCGACGAGGACGCCGAGACAGCCGCCCGCGTGCTCGACATCGTGCTCACCGGCCGGGAAATGGGCAGGAATCTCCGCGTCCCGATGGCCGGCATTCCCCACCACGCCGCCGATGGCTACATCACCCGGCTCATCGGCGCCGGCTACAAGGTGGCGGTCTGCGAGCAGGTCGGGGAAGTCACCAAAGGCAAGGGGCTGGTCGAGCGCGACGTGACCCGCGTCATTACGCCCGGTACGGTGTACGACCCGGCGATGCTCGACGCGCGGACGAACAACTATATCGTGGCCGTCGCGATCGACGGCAACCGGGCCGGCGTGGCCTTTGCCGATGTCACGACCGGCGAGTTTCGCGCCACCGAGTTGACTGCGGGAGATGCCTCGGAGGCGGTGTTGAGCGTCGGCCGGGAACTGCTGCGGCTCGCCGCCGCCGAAATCGTGGTCTCGGCCGACCTCGTGGATTCCCTCCCGCTGCCGCGGTCGTCCTGGATTCCCGAGGGGGCGAGCATCAGCCGCACCGAGGCCTGGCGTTGGCAGCCCAACCGGGCGGGTGAGTCGCTCCTGCGTCACTTCGATGTCGATTCCCTCGACGGATTCGGCCTGACCGGCAAGCGGCAGGCGATCCGGGCGGCGGGCGGGCTGCTGCAATACTTGGAGGAAACGCAACTTTCGGGCCTGAAGCAGATCGACGCGCTGTCGACCTACTCGATCGACGCCTTCATGACCCTCGACGCCCAAACGCGACGGAACCTGGAACTTTCCGAAAGCTCGCGGGGCGACAAGCGATTCAGCCTGAGTTCGGTGCTGAACCAGACGAGGACAGCGATGGGCGCCCGCCTCCTCAACCGCTGGATCGGGCAGCCCCTGCTCGACATCGACGCATTGAACGCGCGGTTGGACGCGGTCGAATGGTTCGTCGCCTCCACGGAACGGCGCGCGAAAGTCCGCGACGCGCTCCGGTCGGTCGGCGACCTGGAACGGCTCACCAACCGGGTCGTGACGGGCAATGCGACACCGCGCGACCTCGGCCATGTGCGGGACAGTCTCGCCCTGACGCCGGGCATTGCCTCCCTCATTGGCGGGCTACCAGGCGGCGCCGTCCTGCCCGATTGCGCGCCGGTTCACCGCCTCCTCCAGGATGCGCTCGTCGCCGAGCCGCCCGCCATGCTCGGCAAGGGCATCGTCTTCCAGCCGGGGCATGCCTCGGAGCTGGACGCCCACCAGGCACGGGCCCGTGAGGCAAGGGAGTGGATTGCGAATCTGGAACGGACGGAGCGCGAGCGAACCGGGATCAGGACGCTGAAGGTCGGCTACAACCGAGTCTTCGGCTACTACCTTGAAATCACCGCCGCCGCCCTCGCCGCGGCCGAGCGCGACCGGCTGGCCCGGGGCGACACCAGCGCCGCCCTGCCTCACGACTACATCCCCAAGCAGACTCTCGCCAACGCGACGCGCTACTTCACGCCCCAGCTCAAGGAGTACGAAACCGTCGTCCTAACCGCCGAGGACACGCTGTCGTCGCTGGAAGCGGACATCTTCCGAACGCTGGTCCTCACCGTGGCGGACTACACCGGGGAGCTTCGGGAACTAGCCGAGGCGGTCGCCTACATCGACACCACGAGCGCCCTCGCCGACGTGGCGATCGAGCGGAACTACGTCCGGCCCACGCTCAACGACTCGGGAGGGATCGAGATCGCCGCAGGGCGCCATCCCGTACTCGAATCGATCCTCCCGGCCGGCGAGTACGTACCCAACGGCGCCACGCTCGACACCGGCGCTGACCAGATCCTGGTGCTCACCGGGCCGAACATGGCCGGCAAGAGTAGTTGGCTGCGGCAGGTGGCCCTGATCACGCTGATGGCCCAGATCGGCTCGTTCGTGCCGGCAGAGTCGGCCACGCTCGGGATCGTGGACCGCATCTTCACCCGCATTGGGGCACAGGATGATATCGCCACGGGCCAGAGCACGTTCATGGACGAGATGCTCGAAACCGCCAACATCCTCAATCACGCCACCGGACGGAGCCTAATCGTGCTCGACGAGATCGGGCGCGGCACCAGCACCTATGATGGGCTGGCGATCGCCCGCGCTATCATCGAATATATCCACAACTCGACCCACCTTGGCTGCAAGACGCTCTTCGCCACGCATTACCACGAACTGACCGAACTGGCCGGCCTACTGCCCCGGGTGAAGACCTACCGGATGGACGTCCTCGATGACGGGGAGCAGGTGGTTTTCCTGCGCCAGGTCGTGCCCGGCGGCGCGGACCGCTCGTACGGCATCCACGTCGCGCAACTCGCCGGTATCCCGCGGGGCGTGATCCGGCGCGCCGAAGAAATCCTTGCCGACCTCGAACGGGACCACCCGGCGAACGACCGGGGCAGCCGGCGAAGGGCCATGAAGCAACCAGCTCCCGCGCCGATGAACGGCTTGCAACTCACGTTTTTCGACCGCCCCAATCCGGCGCTCGATCGCCTGGGCGAACTCGATGTCGAAGCGATGTCGCCCCTCGAAGCACTCAACGCCCTGTTCGAGCTGAAGCGGATGTCCAGTGGCAACTGAGCTTCCCCTCCCAACCGACACTCCGGGGAACCAGCGGCCAGCGGGCGAGCCGGTGTCCAGCCATCACCGGATGGAGGATTCCGCCGGTGTTCGGTGGTTCGAGCGGGTGGGTGTTTGGGTGCCATCGGCGCTCCTCGCCCTGGCCTCGCTGGTCATGGTCTATGCCTACCTCGGGACGCCCGTACTGGAGGGGAACCGGGGACTCACGAACCTGACGGAATCGTTCGGCGCGCTCGAACGGGTCGCGCTGTGGCAGCGGGCACTCTGGTGGCTGCCGGGCAGCCAGGAGGATGGCCGGTTCTTCGAACTGCCGCCGGGCGTGATCGCGTGGTCGGTGAGGCTGGCGTTCGTGGCGATGTTCGTGGCCCAGGCCTGGGCGTTCTGGCTCGCGTGGCGTGGCGCCGTGCGTCCGTTGTGGCAATGGCTGACCGGGCCGGTGGTGGCGCACATCGTCATGCTGCTGCTGGTGCCGACCAACGCCGATGTCTTCTTCTACGAAATGTCAGGCGACCTGGCGGCGAACGGCGTGAATCCGTATTCCCGTCCGTTGATGGAGTTTCCTGAGAATCCGCTGCTGGCCTACAACCACTGGGTCGAGATGACCGCGGTGTACGGACCGGTCTGGACGCTGGCCAACGGCGCGATCATGGGCGTTGTGGGACCCGATCCGGTGCTGGCGACGGTGGCCTACAAGGTTGTCCTGGGCGTCATCGCCCTGGCGCTGGCCGGCCTCGTCTACTGGTTCGTCCAGACCCTGACCAAGCGTCCGCCGCTGGCGGTTGCCGCCGCCGTGCTGGTCGCCTGGCAACCGAACATGATCGTGGAATCAACCGGGCAGGCCCACAACGATCCCTTGATGTTGCTGCTGTCCACCGCTGGCGTCTTCCTGGCGATTGCCGGGGGAACCCACGCGATCCGCGGCGGTCTGGTACTGGTCACGCTCTCGGCCCTGGTCAAGTACGTAACCCTGCCGTTGCTGGGGCTGCTTGGCTTGCTGCGGCTGGCCGAGCGTCGCCGGGAGCGCGGGCTTCTGGGCGTGGCCGGATCGTGGCTGCTCGACGGCCTGGCGATCGCCGCCGTCATGTACGCCGCGTTCGCGCCATTCTGGGCCGGCTTCGGGACATTGACCGAGATGTTCCTGGAACCGGGCCGGCTCTACACCAACCCAATCTGGTTCGATCAGTACCTCGTGCTCCAATGGCTCTTCCCGCCATCGGTCGCGCGCGTCTTTGCTGACGTGACGCGGATGGGGATGCAGCTGGCCGCGATCGGGATCATCGGCTGGATGATCGTCCGCTTCGTCAGGACCCTGTGGGATCTCGGCGAGCGGTCCGGGGGAGGCGCGTTCCACCCCGAATGGACGCGGCCGCTCCTGGTGGGGTGGGCGGTGATCCTGACCGTGTTGGCCCTGTTGCCGGTGAATTCCCATCCCTGGTACTGGACGTGGCCGATCGTCCCGCTGGCGGTGCTGCTGACGTACGACGCGCACCTGGCGTCGTCACGGGGTGGGTCCACAACCTTCCCAGTGCCGCGCTGGTTCTGGGGCTACCTGGCGCTCACCGGAGTCATGACGCTCGCCTACCACACGCGGATCGTCCACCTGTGACGCGGGATTGGGTGATGGCGACCCATTTGGATTTATCCCAAACGCGTCACACCTGATGCCCGTTGCGGGAAATCGTAGGGGCGGACCTGGATCGACCGCGAACCGCATCTGACCCGTTCTGTACCTTGTCGATCCTGTGTCCACCCGTGTGGTGGCCAACGGCGGGTTCGGTATTGCCGAGAGCCGGGCGGACACCCTGTGTGTTGTCGCGTAAGGCCCGTTTGCCATCGGGGTCCGCCCCTACGGAATCTAGGTAGCACTGGCGGAACTCATGCAGCGGATCATGAGAGGAGCAAGCGCAACCTGTCCCCCCAATCCCAACCTACGACTCCAGCGTCGCATTCACCGTTATGTCGATATTGCCGCGCAGGGCGTTGGAAATCGGGCAGCCCTGCTCGCCTTCGTTGGCGAGTTTCTCGAAGGTAGCCTGGTCGAGTCCGGCCACGGTGCCCCGGACGTTCAACGTCGAGGACTTCACCTCGAACCCACCGCCGCCCTCCTTGGGGCCGAATCCAACGGTCGCCGTGACGTGGACCTGCTCCGGATTATGTCCCGCCGTGGCGAGGACGTGCGAAAAGGCCATCGCGTAGCAGGAGGCGTGGGCGGCTGCCACGAGTTCTTCCGGGCTCGTCTTGCCATTCGACGATTCGGTGCGGGCTGCCCAGGTTACCGGCGTGCTGGACAGCGCCCCGCTCGCGAACTCGACGACGCCGCTCCCTTCGGGAAGGTCGCCGCTCCACCTTGCCTGGGCAGTACGCTCAGTGTTAGCCATATCAGATTCTCCTTGGGGCTAAACCCCGGTGCGTTGCCGTCCAATCAGAACACGGGTCATCACGACCCGCTTGACGGCGGCGGATCGAAGTAGACGGTTTTCACCTGAGTGTAAAACTCGCGTGACGCCTTGCCCTGCTCGCGCGAATACGAACTGGAGCCCTTGTAGCCACCGAACGGCACGTGCGGCTCGGCGCCCGCCGTTTCGGAGTTTACGTGAACGATCCCCGCCTGGATCTTCTGGATGAAGCTCAGGGCGCGGGCGATGTCGCGGGTAAAGAGCGAGGCCGAGAGGCCGAAGCGGACGCTGTTCGCGACCGAAATCGCCTCGTCGACGTCATCCACCGGGATCACCGCCAGCACCGGCCCGAAGAGTTCCTCCTGACCCAGCCGCGAGTCGGACTTGACGTCGATGAACAGCGTGGGATTCACGAAGTGACCATTCAGCCCTTCCGGCCTGCCACCGCCAGCCGCCAGCGCCACACCAGCCTGGCGCGCGGTGTCGATCTCGCCAACGACCCGGTCGGCGGCTTCCGCCGAAATGAGGGGCCCGATCTGGGTAGAATCGCGCAAAGGATCACCGACCTTGAGGGCGGAGATGCTTGCGCCCAGCCGGTCCGCCAGTTCCGAGGCGACCCGGCGATCGACGATCGCCCGGCTGGTCGCGGTGCACTTCTGGCCCGAACTCATCATCGCGCCGTTGATCACCTGGGTGACGGCGTGGTCGAGATCGGCGTCGGCGAGCACGATCGCGGGATTCTTGCCGCCCAGCTCCAGTTGGACCTTGGCGCCCCGCCCGCCGGCGATCTTCTTCATCTCGTTCCCGACGACATCCGAACCGGTGAACGACACCGCAACCACCCGGTCGTCGGCCACCAGCGGGTCGCCAACGGCCTGGCCGCTGCCAGTCACCAGGTTCAGGACACCGGGCGGCAGCCCCGCCTCGGCCAGGGCCTGGGTCAGGTACACGGCGCAGAGCGGCGTGAGACTGGCCGGCTTGAAGACCACGGTGTTGCCGAAGGCGAGGGCCGGCACGATCTTCCAGGCCGGGATCGCGATCGGGAAATTCCAGGGCGTGATGATCCCGCACACGCCCAGGGGCTCGCGCAGGGTGAACAACAGCGTCGATGGATTCATGGACGAGTACTGCTCGCCAATCGGCTGCTGCACCTCGCCCGCGAAGTAGCGGAGGATCGCGACCGCGCGGGTGGTTTCGCCGATGCCTTCCTTGAGCGTCTTGCCTTCTTCGCGGGCGAGTTCTCGTCCAACTTCCGGAATCCGGCTGGCGAGAATTTCCGACGCATGGTAGAGGATGTTGGCCCTGGCGATGGCCGAGGTGCCCGCCCAGCCGGCGAAGGCGTTCTCGGCCGCCCCGACCGCCGCCGCCACGTCTTCAGCGCCGCTGGACGCGAAATGCCCGATCAGTTCGTCGGGATTCGACGGGTTGCGGTTCTCAGTCGTCTCGCCGGATGCGGCGGCGATCCACGCGCCACCGATGTAGTTGCCGTACACGGCGACGCCGTCTCTATGATCGATGATCGTACCGTCGGTCACCAAAATATGCTCCTTCCAAAGCCGGGCGAATGGCCCGAACCCCAAAATTGTCGCACGGAACGTTGTGGTTCAGGCGTTGGTGGTGATGTCGATCCGGAAGACGCCCTCGTCCGTGGCGTAGATGAGCAGCGTGCCGTCGCCATTGACGACGACCTCGTTCACTTGCCCGCTGGTGCCTTCGATCCGGATCCAGCCGGGATCGTCATCGTAGGAAACGTACAGTCCATCCACCGATCCAACGGCCATACCCGGTCGTTCGCCGGGGAGCAGCGCCACGGCATTCAGCCCGTAGGCGTCGGGACTCATGTCGGCGGGCAAACCCTCGAGCAGTGGGTCTTCATCGGTTGTGACGGCCTCCAGGCCGCTCCTGGAGCGTTCCCAGTTAACGCCGGCATCGTCGGAAATCCAGACGCCGTCCAGTGCGGCAAGGACATACGTGTCTTCCTCGCCCGCGAGGGCGCCGATCGCGTAGTACTCCTTCAGCGGTTCGGACACAATTGGCGCCGATGGAGCCGAAAAGTCGACGCTGTGCAGGTACGAGGTTCCGCCCTCGCCAGTGAGCCCGACGAGGACCAACGGACCCCCGTCATCCGTTTGGGGTACATCCGCAAAGGTGGTCACTTCCAAACCGGAATTGATTCCCTCCACGGAGTTCCAGGTCTGGCCAGAGTCGAGCGATACGTGCAACCCGAGGCATGAGCTGGCCAGCGCCAGGTCGCGGTCCGGCCAGATCGCGAGCGGCCGGTATCCCTCCGCGCCCTCCACGGCAGTCCAGGTCTGCCCCCCATCGTCGCTCCGCTGGAGTGGCATCGACGATCCGCCTCGCAGGCACGGTTCGTGATCGCCGGCCAGCATCAATCCGGAATCGCCGCCCGCCCCCACCAGGTCGCCGGACGGCGGCGCCGCCGCGACCATGGTCCAATCGCCGTCCTGGGCTTCGTAGAGCCCCTCGCTCCCGGCGATCCGGAGCGCGTCCGCGCCTGGATGCGAGTCTACGATCCGCGATGCCTGATCGCTACCAACGACGATCGGTCCGACAGCCACTTGCACCGTGAGGGCGCCCTGCGCGAGCGCCACGATCAGGGAGAGGAGGGAAGCGAGGATGCTAATGACCACCGGATGCTCCTTTGCAACGTACGCGGCGTGCCGGTTCTCGATCCATGATACCCGTGTCCGGCCACTCGCTACGGTGCGGGATGCAGCCGGGCGGCCCGGTTGACCAGCAGCAGGTCGGCGAGCGTGAGCGCCAGCATCGCCTCGACGACCGGCACCGCGCGCGGCACCACGCAGGGGTCGTGGCGACCCTCGACCACCAGTTTCCGCGGCTGGAAATCGACATCGACCGTGTCCTGCTCTTGCGAAATGGACGAGGTCGGCTTGAGCGCGACCCGGACCACGATGTCCTCACCGGTGGAGATGCCGCCAAGCGTGCCGCCGGCATTGTTGGAACGCGTGCGAACGCGGCCATCCTCGACGGTGAACGCATCGTTCGATTGCGAGCCACGCTGGCGGGTGAGGTCGAAACCGCCGCCGATCTCCACCCCCTTGGTGGCCGGGATGCTCAGCATCGCCATCCCGATCAGTGCGTCGAGCTTGTCGAAGGTAGGATCGCCGAGCCCAGCCGGCACGCCGGTTGCCCGCACCTCGACCACGCCACCGATGCTGTCCCGCTCCTTGCGCACCCGCGTGATCGCCTCCACCATCTTTTCGGCGGCGATGGGATCCGGGCAGCGCACGAGGTTCTGTTCGATCTGATCGCGATCGAACGTCTCCATCACGATCCCGCCGATTTCCGAGGCGAAGGCGAAGACATCGACGCCGAACTCGCGGAGCACCTTCTTGGCGATGGCGCCGGCGGCGACCCGGCCCCAGGTTTCTCGGGAAGACGAGCGCCCGCCGCCGCGATGGTCGCGATGCCCATACTTGGCCCAATATGTGAAATCGGCATGCCCCGGCCGGAACACGTCCCGGAGGTTATCGTAATTCTTCGAGCGCTGGTCCGCATTGGAGGTCATCAAGGAAATCGGGGCGCCGGTCGTGACACCTTCGAAGACGCCGGAGAGGATCGCGACCCGGTCCTTCTCATCGCGGGTCGAGGTCACGATCGACTGGCCCACCCGGCGCCGGTCGAGATCGCGCTGGATGTCCTCCTCAACGAGTTCGAGGCCAGCCGGACACCCTTCGATGACCACCCCGAGGGCGGGACCGTGGGATTCGCCCCAGGTGGTGATGGTGAACAATCGGCCGAATGTGGAGGACATGGTGTGGTTCCGTCTCCTGAATCCCTGGCTGAAGGACGTTACACGGACTTCAGTTGATTAGTGCCTGTTTTCGGTAGTGGCAGTTC
>JACCYX010000203.1 GCA_013696265.1 Chloroflexia bacterium | reverse complement strand
GTCCTGGACCGAGCCCAGCATGCGGAAACCATGCCGAGCAGTTCATTGCAATCGCGCGCCACCAGCAGCTCGAAGGCATCGGCGTCGCCCGTTCGGGCAGCGGCCACGAGGGTCAATTCGGACGCCGACGACGATACGGCTGGATTCATACGCGGCACAGTTCTCTTGGCGACAACGCCGGCCCAGCGACTCCGCGCGGGCGAATTGGGCAGGGTTAGCGGCGAATGCCCAGCGGTAAGGCTCCTAACGCTCGTCGATCGGCTTGAAGGTCAGACCGGTGGGTCCGACGTACTCGCTGGCCGGGCGGATGAGCCGGTTGTTGGCGCACTGTTCGAGCACGTGGGCCGACCAGCCCACCGCGCGGGCCACCGCGAAGGTCGGCGGGAACATGTCGCCCGGCAAGCCGACCGCCGCCAGCACCGCCGCCGAGTAGAACTCGACGTTGGTGTAGAGCCGCCGGCCCGGCTTGCGCTCTTCCAGCATCGCCAGGGCGCGATCCTCGGTCCGCTTCGAGAGTTCGAAGAACTCCGGGCTGCTGGCGGTTTCAGCCATCCCGCGCAGGATTTCGGCGCGCGGGTCCTCCGCCTTGTAGACGCGGTGGCCGAAGCCCATCAGGCGCTGCCCGCTGTCCAGCGCATTGGTGAGCCAGGATTCGACGTTATCGGCCGACCCGATCTCGTTCAGCATGTCGAGCACCTTGGCCGGCGCCCCGCCGTGGGCCGGGCCCTTGAGGGCGCCGACCGCCCCGGTCAGGGACGAGCAGAGATCGGACTCGGTCGAGGCGATCACCCGGGACGTGAAGGTCGAGGCGTTCAGGCCGTGGTCGGCGAGCAGCACGAGGTAGGTTTCGAGCGGCTTCCAGTGCCGTTCCTCCGGCTCCTTGCCGAAGAGTTGGTAGAGGTAGTTCTGGGCCGTGTTGTAGTCGGATCGTCCCTGGATCGGCTCGTGCCCCTCGCGGTGCCGGAAGAAGGTGGCGAGGATGGCCGGGAAGCGGGCGGCGAGCCCGATGGCCTCATCGAGGTCCGGCTCGTTATCGTAGAGCGTCGGATCGTTGGCCCCCAGCATCGACACGCCGGTCCGCAGCGCATCCATGGGGTTGGCGTTTCGCGGCAGTTCGCGAATACCCTCGATCACGGCTTCCGGCAGTTGCCGGTTCGCGCCGAATTTCTCTTCGAGGTCGGCCAGTTCTGTCCGGTTCGGAAGATGTCCAACCCAGAGCAGGTGCGCGACTTCCTCGAACGACGCCTTGCCGGCCAGCTCGTGGATATCGTAGCCCCGGTAGACGAGCTTGCCCTCTTCCCCGAAGACGTGGCTCAACTCGGTCGACGCCGCGACAACACCCTCCAGGCCGTTGGGCTTGGGTCGTTCGGTTGCGGTTGCGGTCGCGGAATCGGTCATGGGTCAGCATCCTCCTCAGGGGGCGCGTAGATCATTTCATGGCATTGCGGGCACAGCATCGACGGACGGGATTCGTGCCGTGCGCCCAAGCGACGTGCCTGTCGTGTACCCGCGGCGCGCTGCTTCCAGTGCCGCAATCCTAGCACGGACCGTCGTGGCGCGGTCCAATTCCGGAGCGATTCCTCGCGCGGCCTACCGCCTTTGTCGCTCACGCTCGCCGGGGCGCGACGCGCGACCAGGCCAGGATTCCCGCAAACGCCAGCACGCCGCTGGCCACGGTCACCACCAGCAGTGGCTCCGGCCCGGAACCGGCCACGGAAGCCCGATCGGTTTCGGCCAGCTCGAACGGTTCCGGTTGCGGTTCAGCCTGGGAGTTGCTAGCCGGGACCGCCGCCACCGGCGCCTCGGTCGGCACGGCGGCCACCAGGTTCTGGCCCGGCGTCCAGTCGGCGTCGATCGCCTCCATCACCGAGATCGCGTCGTTCCAGCGGGCGTCGACGGTCGGGGTCCAGGTTTCATCGTAGGCGAGGTCGGCGCCCAGAATCGCCACGATTTCCATTCCGCCTCCACCAGGCATCGACCGGGCCAGCACGAGACAGCCGCCAGCCGCTTCGGTCGACCCGGTCTTGGCGCTCAGCACGTCGTACTGACCAACGAGTTGGTTGGTCGAGAGGCCGCTGTACGGCGTCTGCTCCGGCCCAACGCTGGTGAACGCGTAATCGGGGAGCGCGGCCAGTTCGGCCAGCACCGGGTGGGCGGCGAGGTCGGCGTACATCAGGGCCACGTCGTGCGCGGTCGACCACGAGTCGCCGTCGTCGGCGCCGTCCGGGTTGGCGAATTGGGTATCGACCAGGCCCATCTCGGCGACCCGGGCGTTCATCGCTTCCACGAACGCGGCGACGGCGGTGGCTGGGTCGTCGCTGCCGGAAAGTTGCCCACCCACTTCCCGCGCCAGCGCGTTAGCCGAATCGCCGCCGGAGGCGACCAGCAACCCCGTCAGTAACTGCCGCACCGTCAGCGTATCCCCCGGTTGCAACCCCATCGCCGAAAAGCTGGGCCGCACCATGTCGGAACTGGCGATCACGATTTCGGTATCGAGGTCGAGCTGGTCGACGACGACCAGGGCGGTCGCGATTTTGACGACGCTCCCGATCAGTCGCCGCTCGTGGGCGTTCCGTTCGAGGATGACCTCGCCGGTCGCCGAATCGAAGGCGAAGACACTCCCGGCCGACACGTCGGGAACTTCGACCGCGTTCTGGGCCGCAACGCTCGGAGCCAGCAGGAGGGCAAGCCACCCAAGCACGATCAGGCTCACCGCTCCGGGTCGCAACCTGAGGCACAAGACGTTTCGTGTCGATTTCGTTCCCACCCGCACTCCCGATATCCATGATCGCCAGCCGATCCGAAGCCACACTCCCGACCGTCAGTGTACTGTGACTTCTCGGCAATGTCCGTACGCGGGCATCGGCGATGCATTGGCAAACCAGACCGCGAACGGAATCAGGAACCACACATTTGGCGCCTATGGTTGGAGGTTGTCCCTGCTCCACTGCCAGGCTTCACGCAGTCATTCAAGTCCACCAAAGGAGCGTCCTTGACCACCCAAACAGCCGACCGCCTCGACCGGATCGTTGACGGGGGCAAACCCGTCATCGTGGTGGAGCATCACCTCGCCGTGATCGCCCATGCCGACTGGATCATCGACCTGGGACCGGGCGCCGGTCACGGCTCGTCGAGGAAGTCTTCTCGCTGACCGGCCAGCACCTTCGGCGGTATGTCGCAAATGCCCGATGGGGTAGCCCAGTAGTACGGATTCCAAGCAAACACTGCGTGAATCGGACATCGGGCAGACCCTATTCATGTACGGTTGCGGCAGCGGAGCCACCTCTACAAAATCACATGTCCACCCTAATCGCCTGTGCCTGGTTGACACAGGCAGGACATCGCTGATACAGTACGTACACCTCAGCCTTCCCTTTCTGAGGCGTCCAGAGGCGGTCACGGGGCTCCATCCCCCTGTGGCCGCCGTCTGGTATCTCACTACCCAGGGAGCTGGCGATAGATGGTCCACAGCCCAGCCTCCGGTCTCCCACCCATTCAATCCGCAACTGTCAACAACGCCATCGCCAGCATGTTCGCCAACCAGGCGGATTGGCTGGTTCGCAATGTTTCCGGCGCGGTGTTGCGCACGGAACTCCATGCGTTGCCAGCTCTCGACGACCTGGTGCTCGCCGGATCGCAGGGCGTGGTGATCGGTCCCGCGACACCCGTGGCGATCGACACCGGGCTGGACTGGCTGGGCACGACGGGATCAAGCGAAGTACTGGTTTGGTCGGCGGCGGCGAACGCCGAAGCCACGATCCACCTGCTGGCCCGGGGCTGCCGCGACAGCTTCAAGCCACGCTGGATGTGGCGCGATCTGGAACACCCCCTGCCCACGCCGCGCATCGAAGCGGATGTCGACCTGATGGTCGCCACGGACGGCGACCAGGACGCCCTGCTGCTGGCCACGAATGTACCCTACGTGGCCCCGAACCAGATCTCCCGCATCCTCGGCCTCGCCACGGACCCGCGGCAACCTCGACGGACCTGGCTGCTGATCGCCCGCCAGAGACGGCGCTTCAGCGGCGGCGAGGTGATTGGGGCCGGTATCCTGCACCTGAGCCCGGATGGCGCCGACACGACCGCCGGACTCTACAACCTCGGGGTCGATCCGGCCTGGCAGGGCAAGGGGATCGGGACCGCGCTGACGATCGAAATCTGCCGCATCGCGCGGGATTCTGGGGCCAGCCGCGTCGCGCTCAACGCCACGCCCAGCGGCGAACGCATCTATCGGCAACTCGATTTCGCTGTCGCCGGCGACGGCCAGACGTGGTTTATGCCGGGTTCGGTTCTGCGCAATCGACCGTCGCCAGAGGAAATCGCCGCCGCCGAAGCGATCGCGCGGGGCGAGGTCGACCGGCTGGATTCGGCCATCGCCCGTTGGGAACGCCTGCCCAACGGCGAATC
>JACCYX010000177.1 GCA_013696265.1 Chloroflexia bacterium | reverse complement strand
CGACGCCGGATGCCGCGAACCAGGGACGGCGCGTGCTCAAGATCCGTGGTCACCGCCAGCTCCGGGGCGAGGTGTCGATCAGCGGCGCGAAGAACGCCGCGCTCAAGGCGCTGGCCGCCACCCTGCTGACCGCCGACGAGGTGGTGCTCAACAACGTGCCGATGCTGGCCGACGTGCTCTCGATGGCGGAATTGCTGCGCACCTTCGGCGCCGAGGTCGAGATCGACGAGGTCCGCGAGCGCGTGACCGTCCGGGCCAGGGAGGTCGTCCGCACCGACGCTCCCGAGAAGCTGTTCAATGCTACGCGGGCGTCAGTCGTGGTCGCCGGGCCGATCCTGGCGCGCTGCGGCGAAATCTCGTTCTCGATGCCGGGCGGCGACGACATCGGCAAGCGGCCGATCGACATGCACCTGCGCGGGTTCCAGCGCATGGGCGCCGAGGTCTCGGTCGACCAGCACGGCATTTGCGCCAGGGCGGAAAAGCTGCGCGGCGCGCGCATCTACATGGATTACCCGAGCCACACCGGCACTGAAACGCTGTTGATGGCCTCGACCCTGGCCTCGGGCCGGACCGTGATCGTCAACGCCTCCGCCGAGCCGGAAGTAGTCTGGCTGGGGCATTTCCTCAACCGGATGGGTGCCCGCATCACTGGCCTCGGTTCCCCGATCATCAGCATCGAAGGCGTTGAGCGGCTGCACGGCGCCTCGGACATCGTACCGCCGGACCGGCTCGAGGCGGGCACTTTCGCGATCGCGGCGGCGATGACCTGTGGCGAAGTCACCCTCGACGGCATCGTCGAGAGCCACATGCTACCGCTCACCGAAAAGCTACTGGAGATGGGGGTCGATGTCTGGCTGCGGGACGACCGGATGCTGGTTCGTTCCGGCCCGACGCTCAGGGCCGTCGACATCCAGACGCTCCCGTTCCCTGGTTTTCCCACCGACCTTCAGGCGCCGTTCGTCGCGATGCTGACCCAGGCCGAGGGCATCGCCCGCGTCCACGAGCGCGTCTATGAAGACCGTTTACGGTACACCCGTGACCTGGTGCGGATGGGCGCCGATATCACGGTGGCCAGTTTCGGTCCCAACGACGAGCACCTGGCAACGTCCGCCGAGGTTCGGGGGCCGGCGCGATTGCGGGGCGCACGTGTGACCGCGCTCGACATCCGCTCGGCCGTCGGGCTGGCCCTGGCGGGTCTGGTGGCGGACGGCGAAACCGAATTGCTGGACGTCTATCACATCGACCGGGGCTACGCCCGGTTCGTGCCGAAACTGACCGCCCTCGGCGCCGACCTCGAAGACACGTTCCTACCCCGGCAATGACCGGCTGGCCATCCAAAACGCCAGGCTGGCATCTTTGACACTGTGTTCGTACATCCATCGCGTACTATGCTATAAGTGGTGAAGGGCTGGTTGAGCTTTGGGCTACACGAAGGACGGGCAGGCGGTGGGTTCGCGGATTCTGGTAGTCGAAGATCAACCCGATGTGGCGCAACTGATCGAGGTGGTGCTCATGGGTGAGGGCCACACCGTCGCGATCGCGCCCGATGGCGCCCAGGGCCTGATGATGTCCCGTGACTGGAAGCCGGACCTGATCCTGATGGATATCATGCTGCCCGGCGTCGATGGCGGCACGCTTATTTCGCGACTGCGGCAGGAACCGGAAACCGCCGATCTGCCGATCATCGCGATGTCGGCTAGCCGCACGCTGCGGGACCGGACCGACGAACTCCAGGCCGATGCGTTGCTCTCGAAGCCATTCGATGTCGACGCCCTCCTCGTCCAGGTCCAGTTTCTGCTGTCGCGCGGCCGGGGCGATTCCGAGTCGTGACATTGGCCAGCACCGGTGTGCCAGTCGCGGACGTGGTGCCGGTCACCGTCGTCATTCCCACCTACAACGAACGCGAAAACATCGAGCGGATGGTCCGCGACGTGCTGGCTCTCGGCAATCGCTATCGGGTGCTGGTAGTCGACGACAGCTCACCGGACGGCACCGGCTCGATCGTGTCCGCCCTGACCACCGAACATCCGGGCCGGGTCGAACTGTTGACCAGGCACCGCAAGGAAGGCATCGGGCGTGCCTACATCGCCGGCTTTCAGCACGCGCTGGCATCCGGCGCCCGGCTGATCGCCCAGATGGATGCCGATCACTCCCACCAGCCGGCTGACCTGGCGCGCCTGGTCGAGGCGGCTGCGTCACACGAACTGGTGCTGGCCAGCCGCTACGTCGACGGCGGCAACACGGTCGGCTGGCCCTGGCACCGCAAGCTCATCAGCCGCGCCGGCGGGTGGTACGCCGGCCTGATCCTCGGCGTCCCGGTGAAGGACCTGACCGGCGGGTTCAAGGTGTGGCATCGTCACGTGCTGGAGGCGATCGACCTCGCCTCCATCCACTCGGACGGCTACTGTTTTCAGATCGAGACGACCTGGCGCGCGATCCGGAAGCGGGCAACCTATCTCCAGGTGCCGATTACGTTCACCGATCGGGTGGCCGGCAAGAGCAAGCTCTCGCGCCGGGTCGTGATCGAGGCGATCTTCATCCCCTGGAGTCTTCGCCTGCGCCACATCCTCCACCGGCCGTGGTAATGCGCACGTCGGACAATCATCTGGTGCCTGGGACTCACTCGCCCCCAATTGTCATTCCGAGGAACGAGGAATTCCTGCGCGAAGCGCTCGGCGACGAAGTCGACGCTGGGTATTGCCAGTCCCTTGATCGGCCTGCGGCCGATGCGCTTCGCGCAGGAATTCCTCCCTTCGGTCGGAATGACGAAACGTGTACGTCACACTATTGAGAATGCGGACGAATCCTGACCGGCGCCTGACGTACGCTTGACCATCAGGGATTTCGATTGGCGGGTTGAGGAGGGCGTGTGACCAGCGCGGAGTATCAGTTGACCCGGTACGAGGCCCGTTCGCTGGCCGTGATCGCCACCGGGCTCGACCGTCGCCCATTCCGGCGAAAGCCAACGGCGAACGACATTCTGGACACGATCCGCAAGCTCGGCATCGTCCAACTCGACACGATCAGTGTGATTTCCCGCTCCCACGAGACGGTCCTCTGGAGCCGGCTGGGAAGCTACGATCCCGCCCTGATCCAGTCGCTCTACGATCCGGGCTTGGCGATCACCGAATACCTGGCGCACGCGGCTGGCATCATCCCGACCGAAACCCTTCAACTCTTCAGGAGCTACATGCAGAAGGCGCGGGACGTGGGCGTCTGGTCGCGCGAGGCTGAGAACCGGCAAATCATGGACCGCGTGCTGGCCCACATCAAGGCCGAGGGACCCGCCGGTTCGCACC
>JACCYX010000162.1 GCA_013696265.1 Chloroflexia bacterium | reverse complement strand
GAACGACTGTCTCCATCAGGTTGAAGCCGCCGAACTTCCAGATGACCCAGACGGCGAGCAACGCCGCCACGCCGGCGGCGATGATCGTCAGCCGCCGCGACGTGCGGGATTCCAGGGCAGGTTCGATGGAACGATGAACTCGATCTGTGTGGTGCGTGTGCCCCTCCCCTCCCGTCATGTCGAGCGCCAGCGAGACATCCCTGCGCGAAGCGCGTCCGGCGTAGCCGGTGTCTGGTCTCGGAATCGAGCAGCCACGAACCGGGAGTCGGCCCGCGGCCGATACGCTTCGCGCAGGGATTCCTCGCAAGCTCGGAATGACGATCTGCATTGGATGCAGTATTGAGGATGACGGCCTGTTGAGGGTTGAAAATCTGTCATTGGGCAAGCGATGATGTTGCCAACCCAAGTACAGCGGAGTCACTGATCACGAGCGGTCGGGTACGCCGTCAGGCGCTTCCTCGCCGCTCTCGGCCAGCAGATACCGCATGCCGAGAATCACACAGCCGACGAAGACCAGCAACGATGCGTAGAAGAGGACCTGCAGCATCCACCCGTTGGCGACATCGGGCAGGTTCTGGCCCTGGATTTGCCATGTGCGGAGAATGGACTTGGACTCGACATGAAGCTGGCCGAAGCGCCAGATGCGGGCCCCGACGGTTCCGAACGCCAGGTAGGCCACGAAGGCCAGGGAGACGACGCCCCAGATCACCAGGCGGGTCCGGTCGCCCTTGCTGGCGGCGGCAGGCTCCGTTCCATCCACCGTGCCGGCAATCTCCAGCTCGGCGCGAGACACATCGGGATCGTCAATCATGGCGTCAGGCACTCCCGGCGTGAGGCTAGACGACGCTCGCGGCGGCATCCTTGCGCTTGATCTCGTGGTACTCCTCGTCGGCGTTGACGCGTTCGAGGTCGTGCCGCTCGCCAAGCAGGTTACGGGCGGCCAGCATGCCAGTCTCGATCGAGTGATCCGTGTTGTTGTAGCGGAACGATCCGCCGCGCCCGATGTATTGCAGGTTCTCGATGCTCTGGATGTATTCCTTCATCTTGAGCAACGGTTCCTGGTACTCGAGGTCATACACCGGGTACGCCTTCGTCGCGCGGAGCGTGAAGCCGCCGAGCACTTCCTCGGGCCGCACGAAGTCGAGGTCCTCGACCAGGTGCTTGACGGACTGGTTGACCAGTTGCTCGTCGCTCATGTTCCAGATGTGATCGCCCTTGGTGCAGAAATACTCGATCACCAGCGACGTGTACTCATCGCTGGGCACCATCGCCGGGCTCCAGTTTTTCGGCTCGTGGAAGCGGCCGAAGAGGATGTTGCGGTCATGTACGTAGAGCCAGGTGTCAGGCGTCACCTGGCGCTTCCTGATCATCAGGTTGACAGTGATGATGTCCCGGAATGTCAACATGTCGGCCGCCGCGATCACGTCGGCGGGCGCCGCTGGCTCCATGATCTTGACCAGGACGGTGAACGGGATCGAGGAGATGAAGTTGTCGCCTTCGATGAATTCTGACCCGTTCTCGGTGCGGACCCGGATGCCCTTGACCCGGTGACCGTCCAGCACGATCCGCTCGACCGCGTTCTTGAGCCGGATCTCGTTGCCCGAGGCAGTGATCGAATCGGCCATCCGCTCCGAGAAGCGGCCAAAGCCGTCGCGCGGGTACATGAACTGCTCGATCAGGCTGACGACTTCGCCCTTGGACGGGATGATCGCGTCCTTGATTGCGGTCACGAGCGACATGCCCTTGGTGCGCTGGCTCACCCAGTCGCCGGACAGCTTGTCGCACTTGAGGCCCCACACCTTCTCGGAATAGGCCTGGAAGAAAAGCTTGTAGAGCGTTTCGCCGTACTGGTTGATGTAGGCGTCTTCCATCGACTTGACTTCGGACGACTTGACCCGCTGCTTGATCCGGATCCGGCCGTAATCGAGCACGGCCCGCGCCGCGGTGATTGGGCCGACCGCCTTGAGGGCGCTCCCGATCTTGAGGGGATAATCGATAAACTTGCCGTCGAAGTAAATGCGGCTGATGCGGTTGACCCAGAGCAACTCATCGGCGACGACCTCGCGGAACAACTCGTTGAGGTCCTCGTTCTTGGTGAACCAGCGATGCCCGCCGATATCGAACTTGAACTCGCCATGGTCGGTGTCCCGGCGAATGGTACGGGCCAGGCCGCCAACGAATGGGGCAGACTCAACGACGGTCGCGTTCGCGCCGGCCTTGCTCAGCACATAGGCGGAGCAGAGTCCAGCCGGCCCGGCGCCCATGATGACATTGCGAGGCTCCGCCGAAGTTCCGGGGCCCGCTCCATTCGCGGTGTGGCCGTTCTGCATGTGCTGGGGTTCCTTCCTGTGCAATCTGGGTCGCCCTGGGGCTTGGATTGTTCGAAGATTTGGGAACGTCGCCACGCGAGGCATGGCAAACCGCCCCTGCGTTCGGGCGATGATAACGTCAAAGGTTATACCACACAGGCACGTCGTTCCTGCCCGGGGATGACCGGCGAACCTGTTATTCAATTGCAAAACTGAGGGCATCCAATTGGTCGGGCGCGAGGCGATTTGCGTTGCCGCGCCGGCCTGGATTCAGGCCCGCCAGGTGATGGCGTTGTTGAGGGCGAAATTCCAGACGGCGGCCAGGGCGGCGCCGAACAGGTTGGCGATGAGGTAGTGCATGTCGAACGAATCGAGCAAGAACGTGAGCACGATCCAGTTGATGATCAGGCCCCCGACATTGATCGGGACATAGGACATCGCGCGATGCATCACGCGCCCCCGTCCCCGATCGTGCCAGGTCCAGGCCTCGTTCAGGAAAAAAGTGACGCCCATCGAGGCGAGGATGGCGAAGGGAGACGCTACTCGAATCTCGACACCGGCGATACCGTGGAGAAACGCCAACCCGGCCTGGTTCACGAGCAGGCCGATCGCGCCGACCACGATAAACTTTTGGAACCGCTGGGCAAGCGTCCACATTTTCACGGCCGATTCTGGCCATGACTCCACAGAAATCATCCCGGCGCCTATCTCCTCGCGGTTCAGGATCGTGGTGCACCCCCACCGCGTGAGCCGGGCGAGGGCGCCGGTACCAGGGATGTCGATTTCCCCGCCGATCCGATGAACCATACCACGGCGGGTGGCGGATTACGCTGGAGCGACCGCGTGAACGATGCGTCGGCATGATCCGCCCTCAACGCACATGGAGCCGCCCGGGGAATCCGGGGCGGCTCCTGGTGCGTGTTCTCGTGGCTCAGTTGGCGGCGCTGTCGATCTGTTCGTTGACCTCCTCGTAGGCCGTCAAGAGTTGATCGTCTTCCAGCGCGGCGAATTGGTCATCGGTCACTTCATTGGATTCGTACGAGTACGGCAACGAGGTTTGGACGCCTGGTTCGTTCTCAACCTCAATGTCGGGATCGACTCCCCGGTGCCAGAGCAGCTCGCCCTCGGGCGTGCGCCACAGGGAAACCCCGATATTGACCATCGAGCCGTCGCTCAACTCGATGCCGTTGATCGTGGTCCCGGTGCCGAAGGTGGTTTGGCCGATCAGGGGCGCCCGCTCGTTCGCCTTGATCGCGGCGGAAACGACCTCCGGGGCCGAGACCGAATTCTCGTCGATCAGCACGACGAGCGGACCTTCCTGCCACTCGCCGTTGTCGCCGACCGTTGCCGTCTCCGTGATCTCCCCCGTGGAGTCCTCGGTCTGGACCATGACCGATCCATCGGGTTGAAGGTGAGACGAGACGCCGAGCGCTTCATAGACAAAGCCCCCGGAATTGGCGCGAAGGTCGAGGATCACGCCTTGGGCGCCGAGTTCCTTGCCGGCAACCAGCGCCTCGGCGAGCCCTTCCGTGGCGCCGACCGAGAAGTCGGAGAGCCGGACCCAGAGCACGTCGTTGGGGAGCATCGCCCAGGAAACCGGATCGACCTGGATCCGGGTGCGGGTCAGGGTGACGGTGTAGCTTTCGGACTCGCCTTCGTGGCGAAGTTCGAGGGTCACATCGGTTCCCTCGTCGCCCCGGATCAGGTCCACCAGCGCTTCCGGGTCATCGATCACTTCGATCGTGGCACCGTCAACGGCCAGAATCGCGTCGCCCTGAAAGATACCCGCCTCGAACGCTGGCGAATTCTGGATTGGCAAGACGATCGTGGGCGGTGACACCTCGGTGTTCACCTGGACGCCGATGCCGACGAGTTCCCCTTCGAGGCTCTCGACGTGCCGCGCCGCCCGCTCCGGATCGAGGAAGACGGAGTGATTGTCGTCGCCCAGCGCATCAAGCATGCCGGTCGCGGCGCCGTAAATCAATTGCTGATCGGTGATCTCGTCGGAGAGGACGTATTCCTCACGGATGACATCGTAGGCTTCTTCGAGAATCGTGTACTCCTCGAGATCGGCCAGGTCCTCGTCCCGCTGGGCGCCAGCCGGAGCGGATTCCAGCACGAAGCGTTCGACGCCGATCCCGGCCCCAATCGCGAGCAGCAGCATGAGCGCAACCAGGAAACGCCGCAGGTGCCGGTCAACTCGAAGCGCGGCGCTGGCCAGCCAACCTGCTGTTCGTGGCGTCGCGGAAGGCTGCGATTTCGTGGTCATGACATCACCCCATCTTTCACTGCTCAGGCCGAACTACTCCGTGCCGCCGCCGATCTGCTCATTGATCTCGTCGAATGCCGTGAGCAGTTGGTCGTCCTGGATTTCCGCGAATTGCGCATCCGTCACTTCGTTGCCATCGTACGTGAACGGCAGGGTGATCCGTACTCCGGGCTCGTTGGCAATCTCGATCGTGGGCGGCACGCCCTGGTGCCAGATTACCTCGCCGTCGGCAGTCAGCCACATTTCGGTACCGATCAGCACCATCGAACCATCGCTCAACTCCATTGGGAGCAGCACGGTGCCGGTGCCAACGGTTTGCTGACCAATCAGGATACCGCGTTCGTTGTCCGCTATCGACGACGACGTGATTTCCGCGGCCGAGGCCGAATCGCCGTCGATCAGGACCACCAGCGGGCCCTCCTGCCACTCGCCGCTTGTCCCGACGGTGCTGACCGGGCGCATCTCGCCTTCGGTGTCCTGCTCCTGGAACAGGACCGAGCCATC
>JACCYX010000125.1 GCA_013696265.1 Chloroflexia bacterium | reverse complement strand
CGACGGCCGGGATTCTCCTTTGCCGCCGGCGAAAAACCACTGAATGACGGTGAGTGCCCGCCGCCATCGTCAGGTGATGGCGACAAGCGCGGCGTAGATGGCCACACCGCCGAGCAGCCACGGCAGTCGCACGCTGGCTTCGTCCGGCAGTTCGTCCTTGAAGACGCTTTGCAGCAGGACTCCCGCCAGGATCGCGATGAAAACGTCGAGTACCGCTTCCGATGGCTGGAAGACTTCGTGGGCGATCCAGCCAGCCACCGGCGCAACCGCCAGCACGTACCGACCCGATTGCTGGAAACGTTCGTCAAAGTGCCGTCGGAAGACATAATCCTTGTAGATCAGGTGAATACCGATCGTGACGCTGCCGGCGACCGCAACGAAGACGCTGTTCGCCGCAGAGTCAGGAAGGGTGAACATCACCATCCATGTGTAGGACCAGATGATCGCGACGTGGAACCAGAAGCGGCGCGTAATCGCCGCGGGCGATTCATCCTGACGATCCGCAACAGTCCGATGTCGCCGGCTCAGGCGGCCCAAAATCAACAGTTCCAGCGCGAAGAAGACGAGGAAGCTGACCAGCGTGACGGCATGGACGCGCTCACCCAGGATGGCGTGGGCCAGGTCCAGTTCGGGAAAAAGCTGGAGAAACGCGTAGGCGAGGGCCACCCCGCCGCCAAACGAGCCGGCTTTGGCGGCGTGATTCCGGAAGCTGGCTCGAATCCGGGGTCCCAGGGAATGGAGACCGGCGAGGATGATCGCCGTGATCGCGGCGTAATGAACGTACTCGATGACCCATCCTCCCGTGCCGCACCGCGCTGCCCTTGCGGGCGGACCCCACGCTGCGCTCTGGGCAGGCTCCAGGTCCGCAATCCTACAGATTGGCGACGTGTGCGAACCAGCCAGCAGCACGTTCGTAGGCGTGGGCGACGCCCAGGAGCGTCTGCTCGTCGAACGCCTTGCCGAGCAACTGGAGGCTGACCGGGAGTCCTTCGCTGAACCCGCACGGCAGTGCGATTCCCGGAATCCCGGCCATGTTCGCGGAAATCGTGAAGATGTCGGCCAGGTACATCTGGTAGGGATCGTCGGTGCGCGAGCCGACACCGAACGCCACCGTGGGGGAGGTCGGTCCGGCGATCACGTCCACCCGCTTGAAGGCTTCGTCGAAATCCTGCTTGATGAGGGTGCGGACCTTCTGTGCCTTGACGTAATAGGCGTCGTAGTACCCGCTGCTGAGCGCGTAGGTGCCGAGCATGATGCGGCGCTTGACCTCGGAGCCGAACCCATCGCCGCGGGTCTGGCGATACGTGTCCTGGAGCGAGGGCGCATCCACGCGCAATCCGTACTTGACGCCGTCGAAGCGCGACAGGTTGGCGCTCGCTTCCGCCGGGGCGGTGATGTAGTAGGTGGCCAGGGCGTATTCGGTGTGCGGCAACGAGACATCCACGAGTTCGGCGCCGAGCGCTTCCAGTTGGGCGATCGCGGCGGACACCGAAGAGGTGACGCCGGCTTCCATGCCGGAGACAGTGTATTCGCGGGCGATACCGACCCGGACGCCCGTGAGGTCAGTTCGCAAGGCGGCCCGGAAATCCGGCGGCGGTTCGGAAACGGAGGTCGAATCCATCGGGTCGTGCCCGGCAATCGCGTTCAGCATGATCGCCGCGTCCTCGACCGTACGCGAGAACGGGCCGATCTGGTCGAGGCTGCTCGCGAAGGCGATCAGTCCGTAGCGGGAGACGCGACCGTAGGTAGGCTTCAGGCCGACAACCCCGCAGAATCCGGCCGGCTGGCGAATCGAGCCGCCCGTGTCGGATCCGAGCGAAATGACCGCTTCCCGCGCGGCGACGCTGGCGGCCGAGCCTCCGCTCGATCCCCCGGGCACCCTGGTCAGGTCCCATGGGTTGAATGTCGGACCGAAGGCCGAGTTCTCGGTTGAGGAGCCCATCGCGAATTCGTCGGTGTTGGTCTTGCCCAGGAACACCGCCCCCCGCTCCCGAAGCCTGGATACGACCGTCCCGTCGTACGGACTTACGTACCCATCGAGGATTTTCGACGCCGCCGTGGTTGGGGCGTCGGTGGTAACGAGGATGTCTTTCAAGGCAATCGGGACACCGGTCAGCACGTCAGCGGTTCCGGACGCAATTCGCGCGTCGGCGGCTTCGGCCTGGGTCAGGGCGACATCTCGCATCACGTGAAGGTAGGCGTGAACATCGCCATCCACCGCGGCGATCCGGTCGAGGTGGGCCTGGGTGAGTTCAACTGAAGTGAAATCGCCTGCGTGGAGCCCGGTTCGGGCTTCGGCGGCGGTCAGTCGGGTCAGGTCGCGGTTGCTCACGCGCCGCCTCCTTCGGCTTCGCCCATCACCGCCCGGACCTCCAGGAAACCGTCCCGGCTTTGCGGCGCGTTCGCCAGCACCCGTTCCTGGGTGAGCGAAGGGCGGACGTCGTCATCGCGCAGGACGTTCGACAAGGCATTGACCTGGGCGGTGGGCGGGATGCGATCGGTATCGATTTCCTGGAGCACCGCGATGTGTTCGAGGATCGACGAGAGCTGTTCGCGCATACGTTCCAGCTCGTCATCCGACAGGCCGAGCCGGGCCAGGCTCGCGACGTGTTCGACATCCGCAATGGTCAGGGACATGAGTACTCCCGGTGTTCGGTTGAGATGCATTTTGGACTGAAAGGAACAGGGCGGCACGGATGTACTGTGTCACCGTTGAGCACCACGTCGCCGTCGCGTTTCTGACGCATCATGGTAGCAGATGGATCAGGCTGGCTTCCGGTCGGCATTCACCCAGACGTTGGCTCCGCCAACGTAAATCGCGGTCACCTGGAGACTATCGGTCCAAAGTGTGAGGTCGGCCCGGGCGCCCGCAATCAGCCGTCCCCGGGAGCGATCGCCCAGCACGTCCGCCGGTATCTGCGTACACATCTGGAGGGCCGTTCCCGCCGGCACGTCGGCCCAGGTCACCAGATTGCGCACCGCCTGGTCCATCGTCAGGATCGACCCGGCCAGCGTGCCGTCGCGCAGCCGGGCGGTCGATTCATCGACAAACACGACTTGCCCCCCGAGTTCGTACGTGCCGGGTCCGAGACCGGTGGCGGACATCATGTCGGAGACGATCGCGATCCGCTCCGGTCCCTTTGCTCGCAGCGCCAGCCGCACGGTCGCCGGATGCGCATGCACCGCGTCCGGGATCAGGCCGGCGGTGACGCGGTCGTCGGTCATCGCTGCGATCATTGCCCCCGGCTGCCGGTGGTGCATGGGGGACATCGCGTTGAAGAGATGCGTGGCCTTGGTCGCGCCAGCGTCGATGCCCGCCGAAAACTCGTCGTACGTCGCGTCGGTGTGGCCCAGGCTGACGACGATTCCCCGCTCGACGAGGCGGCGGATGCGGTCCAGTCCGCCCTCGCGTTCCGGGGCGAGTGTCACCAATCGGATGGCGTCTTGCCCGAGCCACGATTCGAACAATTCGCGGGTCGCCGCCTCGATGTAGCGGAGCTGGTGGGCACCCTTCCGGGCGGGCGCGAGGAACGGACCTTCCAGGTGCAGTCCGAGCGGCGTTGCGCCGATGCTGGTATCGACACGAGCGTAGGACTCGAACACGCCTGGATAGAACGCGGGGTTCGCCGTTACCACCGTCGGCAACCAGGCGGTTACGCCCGTCCGCGCCAGCCAGCGCGACACCCGCTCGATGTCGCTGGGGTCGTCGCCAATCTCCGCGCCATCGGCGCCGTTGACCTGCAGGTCGATCAGGCCGGGGGAAACGAAGTCCGCCTCGATCACGGTGGCCGGGAGATTCCCGTTTCGGTCATGTCCACGGGTGACACGTTCGATCCGGTCATTGGACACCACCAGGGTGCCCGGTTCGAGGTGAGAGCCTAGCAGCAGGCGTCCGCGAATCGCGAAGGTTTGGTTGGTCATGACTGGAGTGCCTCGGTAGCCAGGAATCGGGCGGCGGTCAGGGCCGGATCGGTGACGATGCGGCAGTCGATCTCTGGCCAGTCGCGGCGGAGCGCTTCGACCACCGCTGTCCGGAACGGCTCGACGTTGACGATGAGGCCGCCTGTGACGGCCAGCGGCAACCGATGCACGAAGCCGAGCCGGTGAGTCGCCGCGGCGGCGGTGTGCGCGAGTTGGGCGCCAGACGCCGCCAGGATGCCGGCGGCGACGGCATCGCCACGTTCCGCTTCCTTGACGACGATGCTTGACAGGCCAGCGAGGTCCGCTTTGGTGATGCCCGGCCGGTACACGAACTCGATCAACTCATGTGGCTCGGCGAGCGAGAGCCGATCCATCAAGAGGGCGGTCATTGACGTGGCCGGTCCCCGGCCGTCGGCTTCGGCCGCGAACGCCTCGAACATCCGGCGGGCGAGGTCGTAGCCGCTCCCTTCGTCGCCGATGATCTGCCCCCAGCCACCGGACCGGACCCGTTCGCCGGCGGCGTTGCGGCCGAAGGCGATCGAGCCCGTGCCAGAGACGATGGCGACGCCCACCGACTCCGGGAGCGAGCCCAGGATCAGCTCGGCATCGTTGGTCATCCGAATTTGCGAAATGAGGTTCTCAACGTACGGCCTGAGCCGGGCGTGATCCAATGGGCGATCACCGCCAGACAAGCCGAACCATGCCCCCGCGATCGTGACCGGCTCGTCGGCCAGGTGAATGGCCGATTCGAGTGCCGCCTTGAGTGTCTCGCCCGCCGCGTCGTGTCCGACCACCGCCGCGTTGGATGTCGTCGCCTGGACACGGCTCAGCTCCCGTCCAGAGTCGTCAACCAGCACGACCACGGTCTTGGTGCCACCGCCGTCGATCCCGGCGAAAACCGGTCGGCTCATTGCCAGGTCTCCCCGAGGGCTGACCGGACGGTTCCCCCAGCCGCGTCCAGGCGGGCGCGGGCCTCAGTGGCGGGGACGTGCAGTCGGGAGGCGACGATCGCGGTCTTGACTTCACCGTCCGCCGCGTCGAGCGCTGCCCTGGCTTCATCATCGGTGATTTCGGCGGCATCCCGCACGATGCCGACGGCGCGCTCGCGGAGCTTGGCGTTGGTCGATTGCACGTCCACCATCAGGTTGCCGTAGGTCTTGCCCAGCTTCACCATCGTCGCCGTCGACAGCATGTTGAGCACCAGTTTCTGAGATGTTCCCGCCTTCATCCGGGTCGAGCCGGTCACGACTTCGGGACCGACGATGGGGGCGATGCTGACCTTCACCAGTTTCGACAGGGCCGAATCCGGCGAGTTGCAGAGGCCGATCGTGAACGCCCCGATGGAATTCGCGAACGCGATCGCGCCGAGCACGAAGGGGGTCCGGCCACTGGCGGCGATACCCACCACGACATCCTTCGACGTAAGGGCAATGTCTTCCAGGGCACGCGCCCCAGCCTCAGGGCTGTCCTCGACGTGTTCGACAGGGTGCCGAAGCGCATGATCGCCGCCTGCGATCAATCCGACAACCAGGCCGGGAACGGTGTTGAAGGTCGGGGGGCACTCGGAAGCGTCGAGGACACCCAGGCGGCCGGAGGTTCCGGCGCCGATGTAGACCAGGCGGCCGCCGGTCCCGATCGAGGCCACGACGGCGTCGACTGCGGCGGCGACGTGCGGGATCTCATGGGCCACCGCGTCGGCGATGCCCTTGTCCTGGTCGTTGATCACGCGCAGGATGCCTTCGGTGCCCAGCAGGTCCAGCTCGGCGCTGGCGGGGTTGCGCCGCTCGGTGGCGAGCGACGAGAGATCGATCGGTTCGTGTGGCATGGGCGGGCAATGCTCCCGGATCAGGTCGAGCCGTCATCAGTAGAGAAGAATATCCGACCGGTCACGTTCGAAGACCGCCGCCTCCCGCGACCATTCCGTCAACAGGGCGTCGACCGACGCACCGGCGTCGATCGCCTCCCGCAATGTGGGCCCACCCGCCAGCTTGTCGATGAAAAACTCCCCTTCTTCCGGTGGTAGCCAGGCGAAATCGTCCGGGTAGCGCCGCTGCAGGGTGGCCAGCAGCCTTGGCCCGAACGCCACCGCATCGAACGCCTCCCGATCGCCCACGTACGTTTGCACGCCGCCGCACCGGACGCCGGCGTGCTTGGAGAACATCGGCGTGAAGTAGACGGGCCGGAACGAGACGCCGGCCAGGGTCAAATCACGGAGCGCAGCCGCCAGGACATCCGGTTCCGCCCAGGGGGCGCCGAAGATCTCGAATGGCCGGGTTGTGCCCCGTCCCTCGGAGAGGTTCGTCCCTTCCAGCAGGCAGGCGCCGGGGAAGATCAGCGCCGAGTCCAGCGTCGGCAGGTTGGGGGAAGGCGGCACCCACGGCCGGGCGGTTTCGTCGAACCACATCTCGCGCCGCCAGCCCTCCATCGGCACCACGGTTGGCGCCGGCAGGCGATGATCGCGTGCCCAGAGCCGCCCGAACTCGCCGATCGTCAAGCCGTGCAGAATCGGTATCGGGTGGATCCCGACGAACGACTCGTAATCGGTGTCCAAAATGTTGCCCGCGACGCGCGTCCCGGTGAGGGGATTCGGGCGATCGAGGATGATGGCACCCTTGCCGTGTTCGGCGCAGGCGTCAATCACATGGGCGACCGTCGAGATGTAGGTGGTAAACCGGGCGCCGATGTCCTGAAGATCGATGACCATCGTGTCGATGCCATCGAGCATGTCGGCCGTGAGAATCCGCGTCGCGCCGTAGAGACTGTGGATCGGCAGGCCCGTCCGGGCATCAATTGCGCCCTCGATGTGTTCCCCCGCTTGCGCTTCCCCCCGCACGCCATGTTCCGGTCCGTAGAGCGCGGTCAGCGTCAATGATGGGTGGCCCGCAAGGAGGTTGATCGAGCTTCGCAATTGACGGTCGATGCCCGAGGGGTTCGTCAGCAAGCCCAGCCGGTCGCCGAGCGCCTCGCTGGGAGGCTGTTCGATGAACCGTTCCAGGCCGGTTACAACGTTGGTCATGGCTTCCTTACCAATCGCGGCGTCGAATCGCGCGCCCAGAGCGCCTGTTCGAAGACCGGAACCGCCCGTAACGCATCGAGCGGGAGTGCGAGGATGTCGTCCCGGATTCCTGGTTTGCCGCCAACGACCGCGACGATGCCTCGCCAACCACCATCGTCACGGGTCTTCTCCAGTCGGGCGGCGGTTGATTCCATCGCGATCACCGAAAGTTCGGACTGAGCTACGAGCAATGCCGCCGCCGGCGAACGAAGCTCGATGGCCTCGACGATGCCCTCGACCGACGCGTTGCGCCCCAGCCACGTTACCCGGTAGCCAGCCCGGGAGAAGACGATCGCCAGGCACAGCGCCTCGTGATGGGCGCTGGCGTCGTGCATGGCGGCAACAACGAGTTCAAGTCGCCCGGCTTCAGGATTCGATTGCTCGAACGCCGCGGCCAGTTTGCGATGGATCCATTCATGGCCGTACGTCGCCTGGCCGGCCGTTATGCTTCCCGCCGCCCGCTGCTTGAAGAGGGCATGCGCGGCCGGAAGTAGCAGACTGAAGCAGACAATCTCGATCGACGAGCCCCACGTTGCGTCAGTCAGGACTTCGGCTGCCTTGTCGCCGTCGAGCGCGGTGAGGCAGCCGGCCAGACGTTGTGTGTCGATGGCAGATTCTGCTTGTGGTTCAGCCGCTTCACCGTCGGGTTCGGCCGGCGCGGGGCCTGGGATAGACGGCTCCGCCGCCTCCTGGAGCGCCTGGTGCATGGTGCGGCCGCGATCCCTCGATGCCTGGATGGAACGGATCACCTCGACATCGCGTTCGGAATAGCGACGCTGGTTGCTCCCGGAGCGTCCCGGCCGGGGCACGCCGAAACGGCGCTCCCACGAACGAATCGTGTTGCCGGAGACCCCGGTCATCTCCGTCACCTGCCGGATGGTATAGACTTCGCGCACTAGCCGAGGATCACCAAGCTCCACGTTGTCCATTCCCAAGCGAGTCACTGTGCCACCACGCCCATGTTCGCACGTTACGATCCACACTTCTCGGAGCGATCTGATTCGGTGACCAAAGTACCCCGCATGTTCCATACCAGGACCCTGGCCGACCGCCCTTCGCATCGTGTCTGGCGAATCGTCTGTATTGCCATTATCGCGGGTCTGCTGACGGCGTGTGCCGACGATTCGGCGGAAATGGACGATCGCCGGTTCGCGAACCAGCCCTCCACCGAACTGCCGACCGAAGCGACACCCACCGAGCAGGCGCCGGCAACCGCCCCACCCACGCCAGCGCCGGAGGCGTCACCGGAATCGTTGCTGGATGTCCAGGGTGCGCCTGGAATCGTCTACCCGCTGCTGAAAGGATCGATCGAGGTCATCGATGCGACTGGAGCCGTGCCGAGCGTGCGCATTGTTCCTCCCGAATCCCAGCGGTTCGTGGCGCTTGCTTCTTCTCCCGACGGAGACCGCGTGGCGGCCCTCATCATGCCGGCGGGGGAATCGTCGCCGGAGGCCGCGACGGTTGCCGTATATGACGCCCAGGGGCAACTGCTGCACCAATGGTCGAATCTCGCGGACGCGGGCCAGGAGGGCGCGACTCCGGTGGCCGGCGATTCCGAGGAGGCCGCCGTGGAGGGTTCGATCAGCTGGGCGCCGCAAGGCGACCGGCTGCTGGTGACGCTGGCAGGCTCTATCCTGGTGAGCATCGCGCTGGACGGCGAGCCAAGCCTCATCACGGTACCGGCTCCGGTTGGTCGGGTCGTCGATGCCAGGTGGTCACCGCAAGACGACCGGATCGCGCTCCTGGCGCGTGATCTGGAAGGAAGCGGGGTAATCTGGGTCTTCGATCCCTACGTAGATGGCGAATCCCTTCGGCAGGTTGCCCCCCCGAACGCGGATGCGTCGAACCTGGGGAGCGTCACGCGGTTCGCGTGGACGCCGGACGGCACCAGCATCGCTTTCATCCTCGCCGAGGAATCGGGATCTTCTCCGAGTGGCGGGCAGTTGTACACGATCAATCTTTCGCTGGGGGTGAGACTGCTCGTCGCCACGCCGGGTCGCGGCGGCCCGGCCGCCGAGATCGTCGAGTTTGCGGTATCCCCGGATGGCGGTGTCATCGCCTACACGATCGCCATTCCCGACAGTGATGGGTGGCAGTTTCACTCACTCTGGGTGAGGTCGATCACCTCGGCGGGCCTGTACGACGTCCCCGTGGACAACGTTGAACTCGTCGACCAGGTGTGGTGGGCCGGTTCCGGCATCGTTTGGCGGCAGCAGTCGGGCGAGTTCATCGACATCGTAACGGTTGCGCCACCGTCGGCGCCGGAGACGCTGTTTACCCTGGCACCCGGTACCGCGGGAACTCCGGTTGCCTCGCCCATCGCCACGCCGATCGCGGCGTCCCCGGCGCAGGCAGCAACGCCCGTCGCCGCGACACCCGAACCTCCCGATGAGGCCACGCCAGCCGTGGCAACGCCAGCGGCATAGCGCGCCCGCGCTCAATCAGTGATTTCTTCGGCGTCGAAGATGTTCTTGGCCGCGGTGAGGCGCGCCAGGTCGTCCTTCCGTGAGTCCTCCGGCGCCCCTTCGGCATCGGCGACATCGACCGTCGGGGCCGCATCCACCGTCTCCGACTCGGTCGCGTCGGAAGAGGTGTCGACAGCCAAGACTGGCGGATCGTCAGCTGGCGCTACCGGTGGCGGCTTGGACGCCGGAGTGCCGGCCATCCGCAACACGTCTTCCCGAGGCACGCAGGTCACCTGGACACTGGCGCTGACGAGCCGGCCGATCACGCCTTCGACAACCTGCCTGACTTCATCGGTGTTGACCCGATTCCGGTGGAACTCGTAGGGGGAAACGAGCACGATCTGGGAACCGTTCACGGCCGCCGGATCGACCTGCTGAAGCAGGGCTTCGATGCGGCGGTTGACCGCCTTGACATCCGCCCGGATCTTCGGCCAGAGATCGACTATCGTCGCGAGCGATGGCCCCGCCGTGTCTGAACTGTTCGGGGTCGCTGAGTGGGAAGGAGGGGGTGAGGTTACCTGAGCGGCGGCCGCCGGGGCCGGTTCTGGCGCGCGATCCTCCTGGACCGAGGGTTGTGGCCGCCGCGGTTCTCGTGGCGTCATCGGTGACGGGGTGGGGGCCGTTCCTCGGACCCGATCGCGCAGGGACGTCCGTTGAACAGGTGGCTCAGAAGGCTCGGAGAACTCGGGCGGTTCCGCTTCCGGCGTTCGGACCGGCAGACCTTCGGCAGGTGCCGCGTTTCGACGTTCGGCGGGGGGAGACGCTTCGCGATTGCCGCGCAGGGCTCCTTCCACGATCGCGATTTCCAGGGGAAGCTGTGGGAACGCCGAACGCTTGGCCCGGAAATCGATGTCGGAAAGCTGACGAATGAGGCCGACCAGTTCGTCGAGCGTGAACTTGCCCGCCAAGTCGGTCGCCGTCTCGTCGGCGTCCGCTGACCCCCCGGCTTTTTGCAAGAGGAGCAACCGGATGTAGGCCACGAACTGGCGGCCCAGTTGCCGGATATCGTCACCGGCCTCGACCGCCGCCGTGATCTCCCGGAGCCCCGCCGCCGGGTCGCGCTCGGCAAGCGCCCGGGCCAGCGATTCCACCCGCTCGTTGCGGCTGACACCGAGCACGGACCGCACCAGATCGGCGGTGATCGGCACGTCGTCACCAGTGCCCGATTCCCGGTAGACCGCGACCTGGTCGAGAATCCCCAGCGCGTCGCGGAGGCTGCCCGTCGCCTGCCGGGCGATCACGGGCAAGGCGTCGTCCTCGATCCGGATTTGCTCCTGATCGGCCACATTTCGCAGGCGGGCGATCATAGCCTCGGTATTGATGCGCCGGAAGTCAAATCGCTGGCAACGGGAAACGATGGTCTGGAGCAACTCTTCCGGGTCGGTGGTCGCAAGCACGAACCGCGTGTGCGGCGGAGGCTCCTCCAGGGTCTTGAGGAACGCGTTCGCGGCGGCGCCGGTGATCTGGTGCGCTTCGTCGACGATGTAGAACTTGGTCTTGAGCTGCGTGGGGGCATATTTCACTCGCTCGCGGAGGTCGCGAATATCGTCGATTCCCCGGTTGCTGGCCGCGTCGATCTCGATCACGTCGGTCGTGGCGTTGGTGTTGATCGCGACGCACGATGCGCACGCGTTGCAGGGGCGCCGGATCGGGTCGGGATCGAGGCAGTTCACGGCCTTGGCCAGGAGCCGGGCGGTGGTGGTCTTGCCGGTGCCCCGTGGCCCGCAGAAGAGGTATGCGTGCGAGATGCGGTCGAGCGCGATCGCGTTGAGCAGGGTGTTGACCACATGTTCCTGCCCGACGAGATCGTCGTCGGCAAAGGTGGTCGGGCGATACTTGCGATAAAGCGAATGGGTGGTGGAGGGTGCGGCGGAGCCTGGCGAGGCGGCGGCCAGCGAACTGGTGTCGAACAGGGAAGCTTCGCTCATGAGGGTGGAAACCTGACTCCAATGCAACGTGAAAATGCGATCCGCGGGCTGGCGCCCCCGACGCTTCAGAGGAACGGACTCCGCCGGACATGCCGGGCGCCGGAGGCGATCATGCAATGATAATGCGCTCGGCGGTTTACCACGTTCACCTTCTGGCTAACTGTGGTCGTCAGTATACGGCGCAGAACATCCGTTCGGCTAGCTGGATCGGCACGAATCATGGGCACGCTCTTCATCGTGGCGACGCCGATCGGCAATCTGGGGGACATGACGCCGCGCGCGGTCGAAACCCTGCGCGCGGTCTCCCTGATCGCCGCCGAGGATACCCGTCACAGCGCCACGCTCATGCGCGAATTCGACATTCGCACCCCCATGCTGAGCTACCACCACCACAACCGGGCGGCCCGGGCCGATCGCTTGTTGGAGGAACTGGCGCGCGGCGACGTGGCGCTCATCAGTGACGCGGGCACGCCAGCCATCGCCGATCCCGGTCACGAACTCGTTGCCGCGGCGGCGGCGGCGGGGCATCGAA
>JACCYX010000100.1 GCA_013696265.1 Chloroflexia bacterium | reverse complement strand
TGGCGCGTCGCTCTCGCTCAAACCCAAGGAGTTCGACCTCCTCGTCTACTTCGCGCGGCATCCCGGCATCGTCCTCTCGCGGGACGCCCTGCTGCGCGAGGTGTGGGGCTACGACTATCCGGTCGATTCGCGCACGGTCGATGTCCATGTGCGGTGGCTGCGGCAGAAAATCGAGCAGGACCCAAGCGCCCCTAACCGGATCGAAACCATGCGCGGGCATGGCTACCGCTTCGTGACGCATGACTCCTGAACCGGTCGAAGATGCCATCGTCAAGCCGGCCCGCCGCCGCGCTCCCTCCCCACTTGCGGAGGCATGGGAGCCCGGTTTCTCGAACGCGCCGATCCTGGCCGGTCCGCTGCGTCTCCGGCTGGCGTTGCCGTTCGTGGTGCTCTTCGTCACAATCCTGCTGCTGATGAGCCTGTTTCTGGGTTCGCGGGCACGGGAAATCTATGTCGATCGGCTGACCGACGAACTGGAAGTGCAGGCCACAATCCTCGCCGACAGCGTGGGGCGGGAACTGGCGGCGGGCGCCTCCCCGGCCGAAATCCAGGCAATGGTCACGGGCTTCGCCAGTGAGGTGATGACCCGGATTACGATCGTCGGCCCGGACGGCACGGTCTACGCCGACAACGCGAGCGATCCGGCGACGATGGAGAACCATGCCAATCGTCCGGAAATCGTGCGTGCGCTGACCCAGGGTGAGGGGCAGTCGTCGCGGGAGAGCGCGACGCTCGACCAGGAGTTCCTGTACGTCGCCGTGCCGATCGACCAACTCGAAGGAGCCGCGGCGCGGGTGGCGGTGCCCCTGGACGAGGTGCGGTCCACGGTGCGCACCGTCTGGCTCTGGACCCTCGTTGCGGCGGCGGTCGCGATCGCGATGGCGGTTGGCATCGCCTGGTTCATCGCCGGCCGGATCGTTAGCCCGCTCGAAGAGTTGCGAATACAGGCTCACGCGGTGGCGGGCGGGAATCTGACCGCGCGGGTCCAGCCGTCCGACACGCGGGAGTTCGCCGAGGTGGGGTACGCCTTCAACCGCATGACGGAGGAGCTGGAAACCTCCCACGACGCGCTGGACCAGGCTCGTCTCCGGCTGGAAGCTGTCCTGGCGGAACTGGCCGACGGCGTCGTCATCACCGACGAGGATGGCCTAGTGCTGCGGATGAACACGGCGGCCGAAACGCTGCTCGCGGCGACGGAGCCGGTGTCGATCGGCAAGCCATTTGTCCAGGTGGCGCGCGATCACGAACTCAACCAGCTCCTGCGGTCCGCGCTCGACGGCCAGAAGCATTCCGAGGCGGCGATCGAACACGGGCTGAATCGCCGCACGCTGCTAACCACGGCCCAGGTGGTCGAGGACGCGCGCGAACGCCTCGGCCTGGTCGTGCTGCGTGACATCTCGGAACTGCGGCGCCTGGAAACCGTGCGCCGAGAATTCGTGGCCAATGTCTCGCACGAGTTGCGCACGCCCCTGACCTCGATCCGGGCGATGGTCGAAACTCTGGAGGCCGGGGCGATCGAGGACGAGGCGATCACGGCCGATTTCCTGGGGCGCATCGTGGGCGAGGTCGATCGGCTGAATGCCTTGGTCGAAGACCTGCTCGACCTGGCGCGGCTCGAGGCCGGTCGGACAACGCTCAATTACACAATCGTCGATCCAGATGAGCTGGTGCGAGAGGGCGCCGACCGGCTGCGGCCCCAGATCGACCGGGCCCAACTCACCATGGAAGTGACGGCCGAGGGGACGTTGCGGCCGATCAACGTCGACCGCGTGCGGCTCGAACAGGTCCTGATCAACCTCGTCCACAACGCCATCAAGTTCACCCCGGCCGGGGGCGCGATCCAGATCCGCGTGCGGCAAGATGCCGAGCACACCACGATCGAGGTCCAGGATACCGGGGTCGGCATCGAGCCGATGGAACAGGTTCGCCTCTTCGAGCGATTCTACAAATCGGACAAGGCCCGGCGGTCCGAGGGTACCGGACTCGGCCTGGCGATCGCCAAGCACATCGTGCAGGCGCACGGCGGCACGATCTCGGTGGCGAGCATCGTGGGTGAAGGATCCACGTTCCAGATCGTCGTTCCCAACCAGAAGGTTCCGCGTTCCGAGCGGCGCCGGCGGATTACGGCGCGAGAGGGTCTCCGGTAATCGGCGGCATCACGCGCTTCGGCATCGACTCCTGAGCCCGCAGCGCGAAGAGGACCCCGCTTCCGATCAGGATCGCCGAGGTGAAGCCCAAGGCGGCAAATGGCGACTGTACATCCGAGATGATGCCGAGCGCCAATGGTCCCGCGACGTAGCCGGCGTCGGCCAGGGCCCGGTAGAGGCCCATCGTCGGCGCGGTCAGGCCGGGCGGCGCGATGTCCGCCGCATAGGCGGCCGGGGCGGCCCCGCTGACGCCGCTGGCGGCACTCCAGAACACGGAGCAGAGGATGAACGCGGTGAAGGTTCCGGCGGCGCCGTAAGCCAGGATCGCGACCCCGGTGAGCAGGGTCGAGGGCACGATCACCGCTTTGCGACCGAACCGGTCGACCAGCATCCCGCTGGGGTAGACCAGCACCAGTCCCATG
>JACCYX010000087.1 GCA_013696265.1 Chloroflexia bacterium | reverse complement strand
TCGTCGTCGAAATCGTCCCGCAACCCGGCATCGAGGTAGTCGAGATTCTCGTCGTCATCCGGCGCGGATTCCGGGTTGCGTGGTCGGTCGGTCATCGTTGGCTGGCCCCATCGTGCGGATCACCGCTCGCGAACGTTTGATCCCACGATGATGCCACACGCGGGGCCACAGCGACCGGTTGGGCACACCGCCACCCGCTAGTCGTCGGGCCGATCCCCACGTCATGTCGAGCAGGTGATTTCCGGGTTGGCCCGAACCAACGATCTCGTAGGGGAGGGTTAGCGGGCCGTGAAGAGGACTTTCGCCACCCCGTTCTTGCCCGCGTATGCCCTCCCGCGATGCGCCGATACCGGAATCGTCCCTATGCGGCGACAGAACACGTGGCCAGTCGCCTCGCCGCCACCATCGAGACCGCGCGGGAGGGCATACGCGAGCCGCATGCCGTCGCGGAGAACAGTTTCGCGGCTCGCTAGCCCTCCCCTACGAGAGCCTGCTGGAGGTCATCCCTCGGTATGGGGTGCGCCCTCGCTTACTCCTCGGGCGGAATCACGCTTCCCGGCACGAACGACGGCGCGGTCCAAACCTGCACCTGCTGCTCGAAGGCGTAGGCCAGCCGGATCAGGGCCTCCTCGCTGAAAGCCCCACCCATGAACGTGATACCGATCGGCAAACCGTGGCGGTAGCCGGCCGGCACCGTCACCAGCGGGTAACCGGCAATCGCGGCCAGAGTCGAGGTCCCACCCAGCCAGTGGTCGCCGTTGACGAGGTCGATCTTGGTCGCCGGCCCGTTGGTCGGCGCGATCAGCGCGTCGAGCGCGTTCGACTCCAGGGCCGCGTCGAGCCCGTTCTCGCGCCCGGCGTACTGGATGCGCAGGACGGCCGCCTGGTACTCGGGATCGTCGAGCCCGGTCCGCGATTCGGCGCTGATGAAGATGCCCTGGTCGAAATACTGGAGTTCCTCGTCCGCGTTTTCTTCGTTGAAGGCGATCACGTCGGCCAGGCTGGCGATCGGCGCGCCTTCGGGCAGGAAGCCCGCGAAGTAGTCCGCCAGCCCGGCCTTGAGTTCCCACTCCAGTACCGGCAGCGTGTCGTTGCCCCACGCTGGATCCGCCTCACTCGGAATCTCGACCGGATCGACAATCTCCGCGCCCGCCTCGCGCATCGCCGAGATCGCCTCCTCGAAAACGGCGTCGGCGTCCGGGCTGAATCCGGTCGAGCCGCGCAGCACGCCGATGCGTGCCCCTTGCAGTCCGGTCGGGTCGAGGGCGGCGGTGTAATCGACCTCGGGTATCCCGCCGGCCGGGTGCTGGGGATAGCTCGGGGCCGGCTGGATTGTGACCTCGGGCGTCGCGACCGGGCTCGCCACCGGCGTGGCGTCGCCTGAGCCAAAAACGGGCCATTCGCCGTTCGAGGCGGCGTCTTCCGGATCGGGAGCGGCCAGGACGTTGAGCAACGCCGCCGCGGACGCCACCGAGGGCGCCATCGGGCCAATCGTGTCCTGCGAGTGGGAGATGGGAATGACCCCAACCCGGCTGACGAGTCCCACCGTGGGCTTGATGCCGACGACGCCGCAGTTCCCGGCCGGGGAGACGATCGAGCCGTTGGTTTCAGTTCCGACCGTGACCGCCACGTACCCAGCCGCCGCGGCAACGCCCGAGCCGGAACTGGACCCAGATGCGTTGCGGTCGAGCAGGTAGGGATTGACGGTTTGCCCGCCCCGGCCGCTCCAGCCGCTGCTCGCGTAGAACGACCGGATGTTGGCCCACTCGCTGAGATTGGTCTTGCCCAGGATCACCATGCCCGCTTCGCGCAACTGCCGGGCCACGGCGGAATCGGTGTGGGCCTTGAGCCCCACCAACGCCAGCGAACCCGCGGTGGTTTCCATCTGGTCGCCGGTCCCGATGTTGTCCTTGATCAGCACGGGGATGCCGTGCATTGGGCTCCGCATCGTGCCGTCCGCCAGTTCGGCGTCGAGTTCGTCGGCAATGGTGAGCGCGTCCGGGTTGATTTCGATCACGGCGTTGACGGTCGCTCCCTGCTGGTCCAGGGCGTCGATCCGCGCCATTGCCGCCTCGACCAACTGGCGCACGGTCGTCTCGCCGTTGGCCAGCGCCTCCTGCAACTCGGTCACCGATGGCGACGGGGGAGGCAGGTTGGCGGCAGGCGTGGCTTCCTGGAACCTGGCTCTGTCGCTGCCCATGCCGTCGCGCGATCCTCCTGCCCGGGCGGCGCCCGACGCCAGTCCGGTAGCGGCCGCCGCCGAGGCGGCTCCCTTCATCAACGTGCGGCGGGCAATACGACGCGCCCTCATTTTCGGGGTGTCGAGATGGTCGGTCACGGGCTGCTCCTTGCGTAGACGACGGGGACGGACAACGCGACTTGGGTTCGTTCCATCCTACCGCACATCGGCCGTCACGAAATCATGGGCATTCGGCCCAATCTGGTGAATACCGGCGGCCTTCCTGGTCCAGCAACGTTCCCGCGCAAGGTCAGACCGATGGATCAGGAGCTGAGGATCAGCGCCCGAACCAACCCCGAGCCGCCGCGGCCGCGACTTTCAGGGCCCGTTCGGCGCCATTTGCCGGTCCCTTCTCGAAGTCGCCTTCGGATACCGCCATCGTGTTCGTGATGTGGGAGAAGCAGGCGACGGGACGCTGCCTGGCCTCGCCAAAGGCGTAGAGCGCGGCCGCCTCCATTTCCACCACGA
>JACCYX010000075.1 GCA_013696265.1 Chloroflexia bacterium | reverse complement strand
AGAACTACACGCGGATCAAGGACTACCCGGTGTTGCCGCGCCTCCAGATGGGCAAGGTCGAGGACTTCTTCGCGAACCTGCCGACCGAGGGCGTACCGACCTTCTCCGGCGAACTCTACCTGGAGCTGCATCGCGGCACGCTGACCACCCAGGGCCTCGTCAAGAAACTCAACCGCGAATCGGAACACCGCCTGGCCGAAGCGGAGGCGTTTTCCACAATTGCCTCACTGGAGGGAGCCGCCTACCCGCACGAGTCGCTCGACGCCGCCTGGCAATCGCTCTTGCTCAACCAGTTTCACGACATCCTGCCCGGCTCGTCGATCCATGAGGTCTACGAGGATACGCACCCGGAGCTGAAACAGGTCGTCGCCACCGCTACGGGCATCCGCAAATGCCGCAATCGGCGCAATCGCCGGCGCGGGATCGGCCATCGCGATCGCCAATCCATCGCTGCACGCGCGCACCCTGACCGCCGTTGTCCCGTCTGGTGCGGCAATCCCGGACGGCGTTGGCCAGCCCGTCGAAGGCGGCACACTCCTCCACGATCCCTCGTTCTCCATCGGGGGCTTCGGGATCGTGACGCTCCCAGAACCCTCGGAGCCTTCCGATCGCGTTCGGGTCCGCGATCATGCCGACGGCACGATCACGCTGGAAAACGACATGGTCCGATACACGATCGGACGCGACGGCGCGATCGCCGAGGGCTACGACAAGGCGGCCGGGCGCTCCCTGCTCAGCGATCGCGGCAACCAGCTTTGGGCCTACGTCGACCGGCCCCGCGCCTGGGATGCCTGGGACATCGACGAGACGTACGAGGACGCCGGATTCGAAATTAAGGACGTCGATGCCCTCGACGTGATCGAGGAAGGGCCGATCCGGGCCGCCATCCGCGTCACCCGCTCCTGGCGCGGCTCGCGGTTCGTCCAGACCTATCGCCTGCTGAGCGGCTCGAAACAACTCGACATCGCGACCGACATCGACTGGCACGAACGCAATGTGCTCATCCGGGCCGTGTTCCCAACCGAGGTCCACGCGCACGAAGCGACGTTCGAAACGATCTTCGGCGTCCAGCGGCGACCCACCCGTCGCAACACGCCGTGGGAGCGGGCGCGGTTCGAGGTCAGCGCCCACCGCTTCGTCGATCTCTCGGAGCCGGACTACGGCGTGGCGCTGCTCAACGACGGCAAGTACGGCTACAGCGTGCTGGGAAGCACGATCGGCGTCAGCCTGGTGCGAGGGCCGCTGCATCCCGACCCGTTCGCCGACGAAGGCGAGCACCACTTCAGCCTGGCCCTGTACCCGCACGCGGGGAACTGGGTCGAGGGAGGCGTGGTCCAGGCGGCACAGGCGTTGAACGCGCCGCTGGTCGTCACCTCAGGTTCGACTGTAGGGTCAGGCAATGGCTTCGTGAGGCTCTCTGGCCTTCCGCTCGGGTTCGGCGCCCTGAAGCGGGCTCACGACCGGGAAGGAGTGGTTCTGCGCGTCTACGAGCCGCACGGCAGCCGGGGCACGAGCACCCTCACGTTCGACCGTCCCGTGAAGAACGCGAGCCGCGTCAACCTGCTCGAAGAGGACATCGACGGCGACGTGACGATCGAGGGCAATGCCGTCTCGATCAGCCTTCGCCCATTCGAACTGGTCTCGCTCCTGCTGGAGTTTTGAAAAGAGCCGGGGCGGCGGCTCTCGTCCGGGGGTCTTGTGCCCTCCCTCGTGGCCGTCTACCCGACGATTCGGCGAGCGACGATCAATTCGAAACGATAAGCCTTTCGCACCGATCCGCCGAAATCCCGATCCATCAATGTCGCCAGGCACTCCAACAGCCGTGCGCGAGCGTCCACATCGAGAGCGATCGTGCCAGAGTACGTCGAGATCAGGCTGAGGTACTGATCGGTGTCGTATGTGACGACATTCCGCTCCTGCCGTAGTCCGACCAGTTCGAAAAGGCCGCTCCGCTCCATTTCGGCAAGATCAGGCGGCTCGTTCCACGCCGGCATTGATGTCCACGGCCGGGTTCCTGGAACATGGCGTTCGTAGCACGGCTGCGCCGCCTCGAAGAACTCGTCATCGCCGCCAGCCACGTGCTGATACTCAAGGATCGCCAGGCATCCATCCGACTTGAGCGCCCGTGCCGATTTGGCGTAGCGAACGTCCGGTTCGATCCAATGGAACGCGGTCGCGGAATAGACCAGGTCGAACCGCTCATCCGACAGGGGCCAATCCTCGAAACGCTCAGTCGTGATGGAGACATTCCTGAATGGCTCCAGGTTCTGGCTGGCGACAGCCGCAAGTCGCTCGCCCGGCTCCAGGGCCACGATGTCATACCCGCGCTTCGCCATGGCCCCAGTTGCGATCCCCGTCCCGGCTCCGATTTCAAGGAGGCGAGCCTGTTCGGGAATGCCGCTCAGCGCAACGAGATCGTCGACCATCGATTCCGGATAGCGGGGCCGGACCTGATGATAGAGTTCGGCCTGCTCATCGAATCCCAACCCCAGCTTCATACGTCGACACCTCCCCGCCTCCCAACCTGTTCCATGCCTATTGCGAAGCAAACCATTCGGTCAGGATAGGTCCGCCAGCACCTGCTTCGCGCAGTTGCGGCCTGGCGCGCCAAAGACCGCGCCGCCGGGCCAGGCGCCGCTGCCGCAGAGATACAGGCCGTCGACTGGTGTGGCGTAGCTGGGATAGCGAGGTACGGGCCTACCCGTGAACATTTGGTCCGGCATGATCTCGCCGTGGAAAATGTTACCGCCAGTGATGCCGATCGTCCGCTCGATGTCCGGCGGTCCAAGCACCTGGATGTGCTCGATCGCGTTCGTGACATTTGGGGCGTACTCCGCCAGCGTGGCGACGATGTTGGCGCCGATCTCGTCGCGCCGCTCGTCCCACGTTCCCTCGGCCAGGTCGTACGGCGCGTACTGCACGAAAAGGCTCATCGTGTGTTTCCCTTCCGGCGCCAGGCCATCCTCGGTCGCGCTCTGGATGTAGCAGTCCATAAATGGCCGCCGCGACGGCTGCCCGGCCTGGCAGTCCCGCCAGGCGGCGTCGAGATAGGCCATGGAAGGGTTGATTACGATGCCGCCAGTGTGTTGCGGTCCCACCTCCGTGCCGGGACAGGCGAGGAAATCCGGAAGCTCGCCGAGCCCAAGCAGGACCTTGACCACCGAACCCTTGTGCCGGATCGCCCGGATGCCGTCGACGTAGTCGTTAGGCAGATGTCGCTCGCCCACCATCCCCAGGAAGGTGCGCTGGGGATCGGCATTGGAGAGCACCACATCGGACGTGAAGCGGCGTCCATCCTCCAGGCGCACGCCTCTCACCCGGCCATCGGCGATGTCGATTTCGGCCACGATCGCCGCGGTCAGGATTTCGACGCCCCATTCTTCGCCGGCCTCAGCCAGCGTACGGGAGACGGTGCCCATCCCGCCGCGCACGAATCCCCAGGCGCCCTGGTGCCCGCCGACATTGCCGATCAGGTGGTGGAACTTGACGTAGGCGGTGCCGGGATCGTACGGTCCGGCGTTCACCCCGATCACGCCGCCGGTGGACAGCGGGGCCTTGATCTCGTCCGACTCGAAGTAGCGGTCCAGCACCTCGGCGATGCTGGCCCGCGTCAGGGTGTGCCAGTCTTCCTCGCCCTGGGGCCTGTCGAACGCTTCGGCGAACTGACCTTCGGTTGGCAGCGCCTGCCGAAGCAACGGCTGCATCCGGGCCAGAATCCGGTCCCACATCTCCCAGTAGGCATCGTAGGCGGCGACATCGCGGCTCGAAAATTTGGCGATTTGCTCGCGCGTTTTCGCCCCGTCGAGCGACGCAATGAAAAATCGGCCATCGGGAAACGGCGCGAAATAGGTGGGATCGAACGGACGGATATCGTAGCCGCGCCGGACAAGGTCGAAATCCCGGATCACCTCCGGCAGGAGCAGGTTGCAGACGTACGAGCAAGTCGAGAGGTGGTAGCCGGGAAAGGGAGATTCGGTGACGGTCGCCCCGCCGATGATGTCGCGCCGCTCCAACACGAGCACGCGCTTGCCGGCCCGCGCCAGGTAGCCGGCGGCGATCAGCCCGTTGTGGCCGGAGCCGACGATGATGGCATCGTAGTGCGTGTTCGCGGCATGCGTCATGTCGAGCTCCAGCACCTTTCGTCGTTCGATCTGTTGCAATGTGCGTATTGTGTTCGCCACTCGCCCGGTGAGCAACCGGATTTCAGGACCGGAGACTCCCATACGGTCGTTGGTTACCAACGTTGTGACGGTCCGTCCGCGTCCCAGATTGTCGTAGGGGCCGGCCCGTGTGCCGGCCCGCCCCTTCTGCGGGAGGCCACACGGGGCCTCCGCTACGAAAACGCGATGCTGCCTCTGGATCCGAGACAAGCGCCGCGGCCCAACCCCGCGTGCTACCATGCCACGGCTGGTCGTTCAGTGTTCGTACACAGGCAAGGCTCTCGATGCGCATTTCGCAACCGATCGATTCGCGCCCGGAGCTGATCGAACCCGACGTCATTCCCCCTCAGTCCAATTGGCGCGATCTCGATCCGCACCCGCTCGTGGCGGCGATCCTCTACCGTCGCGGCCTACGCACGGCGGCCGATGTCGCCGCCTTCATGGAACCGGCGCGGCAACCGACTCCCGACCCGTACCGGATTCCCAACATGCAAGACGCAGTGGAGCGGGTCGTGCTCGCGGTCCAGCGCGAGGAGCGCATCGGCATCTTCGGCGATTACGATGCCGACGGCATCACCTCGACCACGATCCTGACCCTCGCGCTTCGATCTTCCCTGGTACCGGATCGAGTGATTCCCCGCTTGCCGGACCGGACCGAGGGCTATGGCCTGAACGACACCGCGATCGAGGAGTTCAGGGACGCCGGGGTATCGCTGGTGATCGCGGTCGATTGCGGCAGCACCGACCACCAGAGCGCGGCGGTCATCGCCGGACAGGGCATGGACCTGGTCATCCTCGATCACCACCACATGCGGGACGATGGCCCGCCAACCGCGATCACCGTCTCGCCGCAACTCGGCGACGATCCGGCCTGGCACGTCCTGACCGCCGCCGGTGTCACCTGGCTGCTCGTCGCCGCCATGGCCGCGCGCGGAATAGCGGTGACGGACGGCGATCCGGCCGATGCTTCATCCTTGCTCGACCTCGTCGCTTTGGGCACCGTGGCCGATGTGGCCCCGTTGACCGGGGCGAACCGGAACCTGGTGGCGCGCGGCATCGAGCGGATGCGGACCGCGCCGCGAACCGGTGTCGCGGCCCTGATCGAAGCGGCCGGTTTGAAATCATCGTCAATTTCGGCCACGAACCTGTCGTTCGCGCTGGCTCCCCGGATCAACGCCGCGGGCAGGATGGGCAGCCCGCGGCTAACGTTCGACCTACTGACAACGGACAGCCCGGTCGAGGCGCGGCGTCTCGCCCAGGAACTCGAACAGGTCAACATCCGGCGCCGGTCGAGAAGCTCCCAGGTCCATGCCGAAGCCTGGGAGGCGATCGTCCGCCAACCCGGCTGGCAGGCCAGGCCGGTCGTCGCGGTCCAGCATCCGGGCTGGGAATCCGGCTTGGTCGGGGCGGTGGCGTCGAGACTGGTCGAGGAGGTGCGGCGGCCGGTTCTGCTGTTCCGGGAGGAGGACGGGGTGCTGTGGGGCTCCGCGCGGTCGGTCGAGGGCATCAACCTGGTGGAAACGTTGCAATCGGTCGAATCGTTGATGATCAGATTCGGCGGCCACAGCCTGGCGGCGGGCTTGTCGCTTGTCGCCGGCAACTTGCCCGCGCTGGAAGCGCACCTCGCCGACACGATGCGATCGGCGGGCGTCACGGTGCCCGCCCCACGGCACCTTCGGATCGACGCCACGCTGCCTTCCGACTACCTGACGCTAGAAACCGTGCGTGAGCTGGGCCGGATGGAACCGTTCGGGCGCGGCAACGAGCAGCCAGTCCTCTGGGTCAAGCGGGCCGAACTCCTCCGCTACACCGTCCTGGGCCAGGATCGGAGTCACCTCAAAATTTTTGCGAGGGCGGGGAATCGCCAGGTCGAGGCGATTTTCTGGGGTGCGGCGGAACGCTCGCGGGACTTGGTGGGGTGCCGCACGATCGACCTGATCGGCCGGCTGGAGATCAATTCGTGGAACGGTCAGGAGCGCCCGCAAATGGTGCTGGACGAGTTCCGCGCATCCTGAGATCGGCAACCCGTACGGAACTCGGATGCCCCGGTTGCCAATGAGAGGGATCGGCAAGCCGCCATGCAGATGAAACGATTCGCGGTGGCCGCCTTCGCTTGGGCGTTGGCATTCGGTTTGTTGAGCATGTATTGGGCGTTGGGTGGCATGATCGGCGCGGATCAGCTTTCGCCTTCATTGCGTGAGCAGGCGGAGCGACGGGAACTTTCGTTCATCGCCATCCTGTGGGTCACGGCGGTGGTCAAGGTCATCGGCGGCCTCGTCCCGCTGGCCCTCGCGTTCGACCTCTGGCTCACCATACCGAGGCGAGTTGTTTCCATGCTCACCTGGCTTGGCGGCGTCTGCCTAACCTTGTACGGGCTGGGCGACATGTTCGGTGCGGTTCTCATGCTCAACGGTGTGATGGGCAACCGGGACGACAGCACCGTCTGGTATCTCGTTCTGTGGGGACCGATCTGGTTGGTGGGCGGGGTGTTGTTCCTGGGAACGGCGTGGTGCCACCGGCGCGAAAGAAAGACATTCCTGGCATAAGAAAGGGCGGACACGAAGTCCGCCCTCTCGCATACATCCGTTCTGGCTAACCCTTGACGGCGCCCGCGGTGAGTCCGGCGATGATCCGCTTTTGCACCAGCAGCACGCCAACCAGGAGGGGGACCGTGACAACAACCGCCGCCGCCATGCGGACCGCGAACGGCAGTTCGAACTGCTGGTTCCCGGTGAAGTCGGCTATCGCCACCTGGACCGTTTTCGAACTGTTCGTCAGCGTAAAGGTCCGCGCGTACAGGTATTCCGACCAGGCCGCGATGAAGGCGAGCAAGGCGGTCGTGACCATGCCCGGAATCGCGAGCGGCATCAGGATGTCCCAGAGGGCGCGCATCGGTGTCGCGCCATCGACTAGCGCCGCTTGCTCCAGTTCGGCCGGCATCGCCCGGAAAAAGTTCGTCAGCACCCAAACCGTGAACGGCAGCGTGAACGTGAGGTAGACGATCACCAAACCCCAAAGCGTGTTGTAGGCGCCGAAATTCTGCATCATCTGGAAGAGCGAGCCGAGAATCGCGATCGCCGGGAACATCGTCATCGAGAGGATGAGGTACAGCACAACGGTGCGGCCACGGAAATGCAGCCGCCCGAGCGCGTATGCCCCCAGCGTCCCAAGCAACAGCGCCAGCACCACGACGCTGAACGAGACGATCGCCGAATTGAGGAGCGCCCGCATAAACCCACCGTCAGTGAAGACGGTTCGGTAGTGATCCAACGTGACGCTCTGCGGCCAGAACCGGACGGGCGTCACGAACAGGTCATTGGTCGGCGTCAGGGACGACACGATCGCCCAGTAGAACGGGAAGAGCGTGTAGACCACGATGAACGCGATCAGGAGCCAAAAGCCGACCTTGCCGAGAATGTCGGGCAACGATGACTTGCTGGACTTCGTGTACGACGATCGGATTTGCTCCAGCTCGCTTTCAGACGTCTGGATCGAATTGATCCGGTTGGGCTCGATGGACATACTCATCGCTAATTCTCCTCAACCGTGATCAATCGCGAATAGCCGAAGACCATCAACCCGATACAGACGAAGATGAACACGGCGGCGGCGGACCCTGCCCCCAGGCGGGATGACTGGATCAGCAGTTGATACGTGTAGATCGCCACCGTCATGGTGTCGGTGGACCCCTGCTTCAGCACGTAAATGAGGTCGAACACGCGGAAGGAATCCATCGTCCGGAAGATGAGGGCCACGAGCAGGGCGGGCTTGACGAGCGGCAGCGTCATCTGCCAAAACTGCTGCCACTTGCTGGCGCCGTCGACGTAGGCGGCTTCGTAGACGTCACCGGGGATGATCTGCAGCCCGGCCAGGATGAGCAATGCCATGAACGGCGTCGTTTTCCAGACATCGATGGCAACAACGGCGATCATTGCCGTGCCCCGGTTGGTGATCCAGGAAAAGTTGCGATCATCGGCCATCAAGCCAAGCCGGATGAAGATCGAGTTGATGACGCCATAGCGGTCATTCAACATCCAATCCCACAACAGTGAGGACACAACGGTTGGGATCGCCCACGGCACCAGCATCGAGGTGCGGACCAGGCCGCGGCCCCTGAACGCGGAATGAATCGTCAGCGCCACGACCATACCCAACACCGCTTCGATCGTGACGGACGAAACCGTGAAGATGATGGTGTTCCGCATCGCGGTCCACCACAGGTCGTCCTCGAACAGGGAGGTATAATTCTCCCAACCCACGTTGCGCACTTCGCGAACGCTCGCGAGGCGCTGGTTCGTGAAGCTCAAACGGAACGTTTCGAACAGGGGGTAGATGGCGACGGCGAAGACCACGATCAGGCTGGGCAGGACAAGGAGCCAGCCCAGCCGTTCCTGCTGCCGACCAACGGCGGTCTTGGGGCCGGACCAGGCCGAGAACCGTTTCTTCTCCGAGGTTCTCGGGGTCGCGGGTCTTACCTCGACCGCACTGATGTCTGGCTCCATGGTTTAAACCCCCTGTCAGATAGGGCGAATCGGGCGAACCGCACCAGAGTGCAGTCCGCCCGATCCCAGATGCATTACATCGCCAGCCGGCTGGCCTAGACGTCCGCCATGATGTCTTCGAGCGCGGCCGCGAGGTCCTCGACTCGTGCATCGACCTCGGCGGCGCCGGTCATGATCTCGTTCACGGCGGTGAAGTACTCAAGCGAGACTTCGCCGTAGAGATCGGCCGACGGCGTGGACGGCCGGGCGACGGACCCGGATTCAAACACGTCGAACAAGTCTCCGAAGAACGGGTTGGCGGCCAGGATGTCCTCATCCTCGTACAGGGAGCCGATCGTCGGCAAGGCGGAGCGCTCGATCGCGCGCGCCTTCTGCAGTTCCGGCGAAACCATGTACTTCGCGAACGCCTTGGCGGCGTCCTGGTTCTCGGAGTAACGGGAAACGAACATCTGCCAGCCACCAAGGCATGCGGCGTGCGCGGCGCCCTCGCCGTCGCCCATCGGGAGTTGGGTGATATCGAAGTTGCCGGCAATGACGGAGTCGTCCGCGGCGCTCAGCACATAGGCGTATGGCCAGTTGCGCATGAAGGCGCAGTTGCCGCCCTGCCAGATGCCGCGGGCATCTTCTTCCATGTAGCCGGTGACGGCTTCCGGGGAGATGGTGCCAACCCAGGAAGCGGCCAACTCGAGGGCGGCCTTGGCCTGGTCGTTGTTCATCGAGACGGTGCCATCGGGTTCGATGATCGAGCCGCCGCCGTTGGAGAACTGCCATTCGAGGGCGTTGCAGGTCAGGCCTTCGTAAGCGCCGCCCTGGAACGTGAAGCCGGTGAAGGCCGAGTTGGCGGCGACTTCGCCTTCCTGGATCGTCGTCGCCATGTCGGTGAGTTCCTGCCAGGTCACCGGCGGGCCCTCGAAGCCGTACTTCTCCAGGAGATCGGTGCGGTAGTAGAGCAGACCAGCATCGGTGAACCACGGGAGACCGACGAGCGCGCCGTCGACCGTGTTGTTTTCCTGGATGCGCTCGAAGAACTCGACCTCGCCCACCTGGTCGCTCAGGTCGACGGCGTGGGCGGCGAAGATACCCGGCCAAATCACGTCGATCTGGGCGACATCCACATCCGCGGACTGGGCCGCCATCGTCTGCTGCAAGAAGGTGAGCCGCTCGGTCGCTGACTCGGCGCCCGGCAGGTAGTTGACGACAGCGCCCGTGGCCTCGGCGAACATGTCGCAGACCGCCTGGTCGAACGGTGCGCCCGGTCCATCCGCGGCGAGCATTGCGGAAATCTCCACACCCGCGAGATCGGGGAGATCGGCGGGCATCACCACGGACCAGCCGGCTGGCTGCTCGGCGGCCGGTGACGCATCCTGCGCGGCGGCGTTGTGCGAAGCCAGGATTGTGCCCATCATGGTTGCGCTCAAGCCCAGCGCGCCACCCCGCTTCATGACGTCACGCCGGGACAGCTGCCCGGTGTACGACGCCTTCATCAGATCGTTGACGGGATTTGGAAGATAACGCTTCACTGAATTGATCCTCCTCAGGATTTAATCGATCGTCCGCTTGCATTCGATTGCGTCTGCCACATGCTCAACCGGACGAATCCGAAGCGAGCATTGGCCGGATACCGCGTCGAACGCCCGCGGAAAGGCTCTTCAGGTGAAAACCTTGCCTTGGTGATACAACCTTTTCGGTCCCACGTCAAGAACCGTGGGGCATCCGCGGCATGTCCCCGCCCATGCCAGATACCCATGATTTCAGCGATTTCGGGTATTCGATCGTGACGTAGCCGGGATACTCGTCAAGATAGGCGAACCGTGGAATGCACGGTTCGCCCAATCCCGAGCGTATCGTCAATTCAGTGGCCCTGGACGCCTAAACGTCGGCCATGATGTCTTCGAGCGAGGCCGCGAGGTCTTCGACACGCGAATCGACCTCGGCCGATCCAGTCAGGATCTCGCTCACCGCCGAGAAGTACTCGAGTGAGGCTTCGCCGTAGAGATCGGCGGTCGGCGTCGATGGACGCGCCACCGAGCCCGACTCGAACACGTCGAACAACGTCTCAAAGTACGGGTTGGCGGCCAGGATGTCTTCGTCCTCGTACAGGGAACCGATCGTCGGCAGGGCCGCCCGCTCGATGGCGCGCGCCTTTTGCAGTTCCGGCGAAACCATGTACTTCGCGAACGCCTTGGCGGCGTCCTGGTTCTCGGAGTAGCGGGAAACGAACATCTGCCACCCGCCGAGCGTCGCCGCATGGGTCGCGCCTTCCCCGTCGCCCATTGGGAGTTGGGTGATGGCGAACACATCCCGAATCACCGAGTCGGAAGCCGCGCTCAGGCTATAGGCGTACGGCCAGTTGCGCATGAAGGCGGCGTTGCCGCCCTGCCAGACGGCACGGGCGTCCTCCTCCATGTAGCCAGTGACGGCTTCCGGCGAGATCGTGCCGACCCACGATGCCGCCAACTCAAGGGCGGCCTTGGCCTGGTCGTTGTTCATGGAGACGGTGCCATCGGGTTCGATGATCGAGCCGCCGCCATTGGAGTACTGCCATTCGAGGGCGTTGCAGGTCAGGCCTTCGTAGGCGCCGCCCTGGAACGTGAAGCCGGTGAACGCGGTGTTCGCGGCGGCCTCGCCCTCGACAATGGTGGTCGCCATGTCGGTGAGTTCCTGCCAGGTCGTCGGCGGGCCTTCGAAGCCGTACTTCTCCAGGAGATCGGTGCGGTAGTAAAGCAAGCCGGCGTCGGTAAAGTACGGCAATCCGACGAGCATGCCGTCGACTGTGTTGTTCTCCTGGATGCGCTCGAAGAATTCGACCTCACCCACCTGGTCGCTCAGGTCGACGGCGTGGGCGGCGAAGATGCCCGGCCAAATTACGTCGATCATGGCCACGTCGATATCGGACGATTCCGCCGCCATCGTCTGCTGCATGACGACCAGCCGATCGGTGGGAGGACCCATGATGTAATTGACGGTCGCGCCCGTGGCCTCGGCGAACATGTCGCAGCTCGCCTGGTCAAACGCCGCCAACGGTCCATCGGGCTCGAGCATAGCGCTAATCGTCGCGCCCGCAAGATCCGGGAGCCCTTCCGGAACAACGATCGACCAACCGGCGGGCTGAGCGGCGGCGGGGCTCGCTTCAGGAGACGCATCCTGCGCGGCGGCGTTGTGCGAGGCCAGGATCGTGCCCATCACCGTGGCGCTCAGGCCCAGCGCGCCGCCTCGCTTCATGACATCGCGCCGTGACAACTGCCCGGTGTACGACGCTTTCATCAGTTCATTGACGGGATTTGGAAGGTACTGCTTCACGGAATGGATCCTCCTATGCGTGGTCCATTGATCTTCTGTCGGCAAGCCGAAGGCGATTGCCTCCGTACTGGTCGGGACGCGATCCAACCAGAAAGGTGGTTGGTAATTGCATCGAAACGCCCGCGGAAAGGCTCTTCATATGAAAACCTTGCCTTGGTGATACAACCTTTTGGGGGCCGAGTCAAGCGTCATGACCCGTTCACACGACCCCATCCAGCACCAGGAATAGCCGTCATATCAAGGGCTTTCGCTGATCGGGGGCGTCGTGGAACGTGGTCAATCACGGGACATCACGTTGGGATCGTGGCCCCAGGCGGCTCTTCGCCATCGGGAAGCTCGAAGCGGCCACTCTTGCGGCTCAGGCGCAACCGGTAGACGATCTGCTCCGGCGAAAAATCGGGAAAGGGTGAATCCTGGCCGAAAATCACCTCGTGGGCCAGCCGCCGATCCGCCGCCGAGGTCAGTTCCTCGTATGCGCCGTCGGCGATCACGCTGGACCACCGGTCTTCGGCGATCGCTTCGTCCACCTCGAACGAGATGAGCGGCTGGGCGCGCATGATGTGGATCTTGCGGCCCAACCCGCTAAAGGCATAGACACTTTCGCCATCGTAGCCATACGCCAGGGGCACCACGTACGGTCGCGCCTCACCATCGAACGAGGTCGCGCAACAGGCAATCCGGCCGACGAGGGCGGTGCCCAGGAGCCGTTCGATGTCGTGGTCCGGGAGGACGTAGATCTTCCCCATCTGCCTGCTGTCCCCCAACTCGATGCTGTGTCTCACACACAAGGTGCCGTCCGATCGCCGAGAGCGGACGGATGCGCCCAGCCCACCCGCGCCAGCGATCCAGCCGAGACGACGGTCTGCTATTGATACATGACAAAGAGTGGAGAAGGATCGAGGTTGACAATGTCCTCGGCTGACATCATCGGGTCATCCTGCTTGTAGAACAATTTGACCCCGGCGTATTCAACGGCGGTGGCATTGTTGACGAAATCGTAGGCGGCCCGCTTCTGGTCGGGCGGCCCCCAGCCATCGGCGTCGATGACCAGTTGAACGCCGGGCATGGGCGCGATGCTCGCCTTATCGGCGATCATCGACTCCTTGAACTGATGCACGATGAGCAGCTTCGGTGGAACGCCTTCGTCAATGGCGAGATCGACGAGCCACTGCTGCGCCCACTGCACCTCGGCCGCCTCGACACTGCCGATGTGCGAGCCCGGCGTTTGCCCTTCCTCCATGGCGAACTCCGGGTCGATGGCGAGGTGGACATGGTCCTGCGCCAGCCACGGACGTAAGCCCTTGACGTCGTTTTCGACCGTGCGGTAGCCGATCTGCGCGTCCAGGATCAGCAGCATCCCGTTCTCGCGGGTAAAATCGGCGTACTCGTTGAGCATGGCCGAAGGCGCATCCAGCAACCAGCTGCCGTCGCCCTGGGGCGCCTGCTGGGCCACGGAGGCGACTACTTCGAAGGCGAGGATGACCGGTTTGGACGGGTCGGCCGCTTCATATTCAGCGGCCTGTTCGCGCAAGAGTTCCAGCAACCGGTCCATGTCGTACTCACCCAGGATGCCCATTTCAACGTTGTCCGGAAAGCCGTAATACGACAGGATGCGGTTGTTGGGCAGCAGCCCACCAGGCGTGGTTGGCTGCTCCTCGAGCGGCGCCGGTTGCAGGTTGAGATCCGGCACCACGGGGGCTTGGGATTGCCCCGAGTCGCCGCCGGTCACCGGGAGCGAATCGGTCGAGATTTCGGTTTCCGCCGTCGGCCGCGGCGCCGCGAACCGGATTTGCGGCGTCTCCGGCGCCTGGGCCACCAGGCTGACGCCGGTCGTTACCTGGGCTTCGCCATGCGGACCGGCAAACCAGAACGAGCCCATCGTCAGGATTACGATGACAAATATGGTCAAAACGCGCTCACCAGGAAAGTGGCCGAAGAATGACACGACCCGCTGGTTGGCGTTGCGCCGGACACGCCCGGGCCGCTCCGGCTTCGACGCCGGAGCATTCATCCACTCGCTTGAAAACGGTTTGGGACGGTCAGGCATGGTCAGTTTCTGCCAGTGTTCGATGTCGATCCTGTAATCCTTGCGGGGTCGCGGCGCTCGATGTCTGGGGAAGGACGCAACAGGATGGGCCGCGAAGTCGAAACTGGAGCCACCAGTCACACGATCAGCATCACGCACTATGCCACGTTTCCAGCCGGATGGCCAAAATGAGCCTTCGTCCAGACCTCCTGCTCACGTTCACACAGAGTGCCCCGACTAAGGCTGGTCGTCATTCCGACGAAGGAGGAATCCCTGCGCGAAGCGCTTCCGGCGCAGCCGGACTGGTCTTCCGCAACATCAGGCGCCGGCTTCGCCGTCGAGTGCTTCGCACAGGGATTTCTCGCAAGCTCGAAATGACAATATGGTGGTGACGAAGCACTGAGGGTTGAGAAACGGCGTCGCCAAACTCGGCTACGCCTCCCGGCAGACGACGGGGGTGCCGATATCGGCCCAGTCCCAGAAGAACTGTGCGTCCTCGAGCAGCAGGTTGAGGCAGCCGTGGCTCCCCGGCCGGCCGATCGTTTCGGCGGTTTTCCACCAGGCGTAGTGGAGCGCGTGGCCACGATCGGTGAAATACTGCGTGAACAGCACGTTCTTGAGCACGTAGAAATCCTCGGCCCCGATCGACCCGCTCTCCATCGTCTCGTTGGGGACGCGCGTGTTGATGCGGTAGAAGCCCGGCGGCGTCTCCCAGCCGGGCATGCCCGTCGTCGTCACCACCGTCCTCACCGGCTCTCGCCCTTCGTAGGCCACCATGAGTTGCTGAGTCAGGTGCACATCGATCCACTTGCCTTCGGACGGCGCGTCGTTGCCGAGTTCCGGCGGCTGAATCGGCGCGGCGCGAACGATGTTCCGGGCGTACACGTACGACCCGTCCTCCAGTTCCGCCCAGGTTATCTGGTTGTCCGTCACCGCTTCGCCCCGCACCCAGTCCACGATCACGACCGGCGACTGGTAGGGAATGGTTCGCACGGATTGGCTTGAGGTCGAGGGCTCGCGCCGGAGATTGGTATCGCCCAGGGTCAACCCGGCCCAGACATTGAGGCGCCAGTTCTCGGCGGCGACAGCCTGCCGCTGCTCCCTGGTCGAGAGGAACTCGGCGGAGACCCAGCCGGAAAAGCCATCGACGTAGCCTGGAACCCAGTCATCGGCGGCTTCCGGGGCCGCGATAAACTCGGCGTTGTCCGGCAGCACGGCGATCGTCTCCGAGTCGGTGCCGGGGCCCGACCTCAGCCGGAGTCCATCGCTGGCCACCACCAGCCAGGTCGTGCCCAGCGTCGGCGGCGCGGGCAGGAAAGCGGGATCGTCGCCCCTCGACGACTGCATGGCGAGGTCGGTGTTCACCTTCCGCATCGTTACCTGCCCGGAGGCATCCATTTCAAGGACGGCATGCTCGAAGACCTGGACCGTCGCGCCGCCGCTGACAGCGGGTTCGGAGAGCGGGAGACCGAGCAGCTGGCGCTCGCCGTGGTCCTCCCAGAACGCCGCGAAGGCGCCGGACACCGTGTGACCGGTCACGGCGAAGAACTGGCATGAATCCTGGTCCGACCGGCAGGCCAGCACCTTTCGGGCGGCGGTGCCCCTGGAGATGCCGTTGACGACCGATTCGGGCAGGGCTACCGACCGGAGCGCCTCGTCCGCCTCGACGTTGGGATCGTAGGTCAGCGCGAACGCCTCGAAATCCTGGCGAATCGAGCCGTCGTTCTCGACCAGCCGGGGCTCCGAGATCGGATAGCCTGGTCCACTCTCGCCACCGGCCAATGTCCACGCCGACAGGAACGGCTCGTCGAGGTTGTGGCCAGTCTGGGCGAAGTAGCGGATCGCGCCGCCCGCGACCGCATCGGTGATCGTGCCCGCATCCTCCTCCGCCGAGATGGTCGCGGGAAGCTCCGGTTCGACAATCTCAAAGTCGTCTTCAGACTCCTCTTCGCCACGCTGTTCGATCGGCGGCGAGTTCTGGGCCGCCACATCGTGAAAGGGCAGCAGCAGACCGCCGGCCACGGCGCCGGCCACGAAACGCCTTCGCCCCAGGCGGACGGCACGCGGGTTCACCACCATCGACGTGACGGGTTCATCGTTACGGGAATTGATCGTCATGGTACTATCCTTTGGGTAGGAACTATCGGTCGATTGGTTGGCGAGCACGTATGGTCTCTCAGGTGGGCTTACGTTCAACACGCCATATATGGACCTTAACGCATCATCGGCGGAGGAGGTGTCTGTGTCGGCGGAAGTTTTAACTAGCTCTTTTGCAATGTCGAATGGGATCAGGATCGGGGCCGTGCTCCCGCAAACCGAAATCGGCAACAGTCTGGAGGACATCCGGTCCTACGCGACAGGTGTCGACCAAATAGGATACCAACACATCCTCGCCTACGACCACGTGCTGAGCGGCAGCCAGGAAGCCCACCATCCGAAGCTTGTCAACCGCTACGACGAGCACAGTCCCTTCCACGAGGTATTCGTGCTCTTCGGATACCTGGCGGCGATCGTCCCGAACATCGAGGTGGTGACCGGGGTGCTGATCCTGCCCCAGCGGCAGACCGCGCTCGTCGCCAAACAGGCGGCCACCCTCGACCTGCTGACCGGAGGCAGAACGCGAATCGGCGTGGGCATCGGGTGGAACGACATCGAGTATCAGGGGCTGGGCGAATCGTTCGGCAACCGCGGCAAGCGTCTGGAAGAGCAAATGGACGTGCTGCGGACGCTCTGGCGCGACCCAATCGTCAGCTACGACGGCAGGTGGCACACGGTCGACCACGCCGGGCTTGCGCCAATGCCGGTCCAGCGCCCGATCCCGCTCTGGATCGGCGGCAGCGCCGAGGTCGCGGTCCGGCGCGCGGCGCGGCTGGCCGATGGCTTCTTCCCCAACTCCGGCAGCCAGGAAACGTACGAGCGGATCATGGACATCCTGCGGGATGAATTGCAACGGACCGGCCGCGACGCCGCCGCCTTCGGGATCGAACCCCGGATCTCGGTCGCCGGTACGTCGCCGGACGACTGGAAGCGGTCCTGGAGCTGGTGGCGGGACCAGGGCGCGACGCACCTGACGATCAACACGATGGGCGGCGGGTTCACGTCGGTCAGCCAGCACCTCGACGCCCTGGACAGGGCGATGACCGTGCTCGGCAACGTCTGATCGGATTGTCCACGAGAGCAACAATTCGGGTAGGGGAGCGTGTCCGCATCGTTCATGAAGAATCCGGGCGAATGCACGAGAACGCCCCGGCGGAAAATCCCGCCGGGGCCTTTGCACATTCGGATTCGGATATGAAAACGGGTTACTCGCGGCGCATGCCCGTCACCAGCATGACGTAGTAGAGCAGCGTCAGCAGCGACGAGGCGAAGCCCGCCACGTAGGTCCAGCCCGCGGCGTT
>JACCYX010000067.1 GCA_013696265.1 Chloroflexia bacterium | reverse complement strand
AAAGTACTGCTGGTAGAAGACCAGCATATGGGCGCCGAACGAGCAGGTCACGAGCGAAAGCGCGATGATCCGCACCAGGTCGCGGTTCGACCTGATCGTCCGCCAGGCGGTCCCCAACAGCTTGCGGCTCGCTGGACGTGCACGTTCGACGACGTGCGGCGCCTCATGCAGACGGAAGCTGAGGGCTGCCGCTGTCGTCACCGCCAGCGCGCCCATCACGATCGTGACCGTCATCCGGGAGAGGGTGAGATCGGCCGCGATGACGCCGCCGATGCTGTAGGCCACCACGCTGCCCATCTGGGTCGCCGCGCCAAGGAAGCCCTTGGCCCGCTGCATGCCCTCCACCCGGTCGCCCGCCGGCAACGAGTCGTAGAGGATGGCGTCCACGCTGCCCGAGGCGAAGGCAAACCCCGTGCCGGTGATGAACTGGATGAGCAGGAACATTGGGTAGTCGCGAGCCAGCAGGAAGAGCCCTTCGCCGCAGGCCAGCACGATCAGGGCGATACGAAAGCTCCAGACGTGCCCGAGCCGGTCGGCGATCACGCCGGTCGGGATTTCCATCACCAGCGTGGCGACCATCAGCATTGTCTGCAGGCCGGCGATCTCGGCGATCGTCAGGTTCCGCTGGAGCAGGTAGGGGGTCATGACCGGGACGAAGAAGTAGAGTTGCCCGAAGAAGGAAATCAGGCCAACCAGCCGCACGGTGTCGAGCGACCGGAGGGAAGATCGGGAGAAAAAGCGGAGAAACATCAGTGGGTGTCCTGTGGGTTGCGGACATGGCATCCGCCCGAACGGGACTCCACCTCGGTAATTCGTGATCCTTGTACGGTTGCGGACCTTGTGTCCGCCCGTTGCAGGCAACGAAAAGCGCCGTGGGGAGCCCCACGGCGACTGACCAGCGGTATTGTACGAAAGTACGGAATGGCTGAACCGATACGGCTACGCGCCGTCGATTCGGACCCTGGCCGAGTGGAGCACGTTTAGTTGGTGCTCGCGGTGTCCGTCACGCCCATGTGTTCTTGCCTCTTAAAGATCGCGGCACGTTGCGTGCGGCCGGATAAGGAGGGGAGTGTAGCACCCTTTCGCCCCGGTGGTACCCCCAAAATACTACCAAGGCTCCCGCGGAAGAAACCGGGCGTACCTTGGTACGCCCGGCCTCTTCCAGGTCTGGTCCGGCAACCTGGTGCCGGTGGTGCGTCAGCCCCAGGTTGCAACGCGCGATGCCAGCACCCTCGATTCACGGCTGCCGGCTGAGTATGAGACTCAACCCGTGGCCCCTCCGTGCGTCGATACACCTGGAACGATGCCCCACGCGCCGGGAGCGACCTGCCTCACTCCCGCATCGTAGATACCGGTCGAGACTTACGCAAGCACACCTCTCGCCTAGGCATCGAATGCATACGCCTCTCCTTGATCGTCACGAACCAGCATCTTCCTCGCTCTCATCTTCGTCGTCGTAGTGGCCGTGCCAGAGACGGCGCATTTCCGGCGAGGTCTGGAGCAGCTCGGGCAGCGAGCCCTGGGCGACGACCCTGCCGCCGTCAAGCACGATGATCCGGTCCGCGCGTTGCAGGGCCGGGCGGCGGTGAGAGACGACCAGTGATGTCACGCCGGGGCGCTCGAAGAGACGCTCCCAGAGGATGCGCTCGGTGTCGACATCGAGCGCGCTGGAGAGGTCGTCGAAGACGTAAAGCTCGGCCGGGCGGACGAACATCCGGGCGGTGGCGCTCCGCTGCACCTGGCCGCCGGAGAGTTTGACACCGCGCACGCCGATCATCGTCTCCAGGCCATCCTCCAGGGTGTCGATGTCTTGCTCCATCACCGCCGCGTGCAACGCGCCGGGGAGGTCGATCGCGTCTTCCGGGAGCCCGAGCAGGATGTTGTTCCGCAGCGATTCGCTGAAGAGGCGCGGCGATTGGGGTGTGTAGGCGCTTCGCGGCGGCACGAAAAACGTGTCCGGCGAGGCGATCTCGCGGCCGTTCCAGCGAATCTGGCCGGAATCCGGCAGCAGCAACCCGAGCAGGGTCCGCACCAGCGTGGTCTTGCCCGTGCCGATCCGCCCGGTAATCACCGTCATCGAGCCGCGCGGCAATGTAAACGAGATCTCCTCAATGCCACGCCCGGTCTCCGGGTAGTGGTAGGTGAGGCCCTCGACCGCCAGCGTCTCCAGCCCATCGTCGCCAATCGCTGGCGCCGGGGGCAGGTCCGGGAACGGGCCGTGGAGGTAGACCGGGCTGTGCCGGGTGAGGTCGGTCGCCGGCACATCCTGCATCAGGGCGGTCAGGCGACTGACCGACACGCCGATCTGGCGCCATTGGGTGAGGT
>JACCYX010000035.1 GCA_013696265.1 Chloroflexia bacterium | reverse complement strand
TCCGAACACCAACGACGGCGCGAGGATCGCTCGTCGCCAGCACGACCCCGGCCGAGGCGATCGCCACGTCGGTGCCGGCCCCGATCGCGATCCCCACGTTGGCCTGGGCCAGGGCCGGGGCGTCGTTCACGCCGTCACCGACCATTGCGATGTTCGCGCCCCGGTCCTGGAGTTTCCGGACCTCGGCCTGCTTGCCCTCGGGCAACACTTCGGCCAGCACCTCATCGACCCCGATCGCGGCGCCCACGGCATCGGCCACCGCCTGGGCATCGCCGGTGATCATCACCACCCGGACATGGTCACGGTGCAGGGCGTCGATTGCCTCGCGCGACTCGGGCCGCACCCGGTCCTCCAGCGACAGGGCGCCGACCACCTCATCGTCGCGGACGACGTGGAGCACCGCCGCGCCGCGCCCCTCCCACTCGCTGGTGGCGCCCGCCAGTCCATCGGGCACAGTGAGTTTTCGTTCCCGGAGCATGGCGGGACCGCCGACCGCGATGGCCGCGCCACTGACCGTGGCCTCGACGCCCCGCCCGGCGTTGGCCCGGAACCCGGCCGCCCTCGTCACGCGCAGGCCACGCTCGGACGCGGCGGTGACGATCGCCCGCGCCAGCGGGTGCTCGCTGTCGGCCTCGACCGCCGCCGCCAGGGCCAGAACCTCATCTTCCGTCAGGTGCGGGGACGCCGCGGCGACCCCGGCGACGATGTGGGCGCCCTCGGTCAGCGTGCCCGTCTTGTCGAAGAGCACGGTGTTGACGCTACGCATCCGCTCCAGGGCCAGCCGGTCCTTGACCAGGATCCCGTTCTTCGCCGACACCGCCGTCGAAATCGCGATCACGAGCGGGATCGCCAGGCCCAGGGCGTGGGGGCACGAGATCACCAGCACCGTCACGGCGCGGGTGATCGCCGCGTTCAGGTCGCCCAGCAGGCTCCAGATCAGGAAGGTGACGAGGCCCGAGCCGAGCGCGACGTAAAAGAGCACCGCCGCGAACCTGTCCGCCAGCACCTGGGCGTTGGACCGCGAGTTCTGGGCGTCGGCCACCATCCGCTGGATGCCAGCCAGCGCGGTGTCCTCGCCGAGCGCGCTGACCTGGACCCGGATCGAGGAGCCCGCCACCACCGTTCCGGCCACGACGCGGTCGCCGGTCTCCTTGTCGACCGGCCGCGATTCGCCGGAGATCATCGACTCATCCACCTCGGCCTGGCCCTCGACGATCTGGCCGTCGGCCGGCACCCGCGCACCTGGCCGCACCAAGACAACATCGCCGGTGGCGAGCGCGCTGAGCGGGACGGTTTCGGTCGCGCCGTCGTCGGTGACGCGCTCGGCTTCATCGGGAAGCAGCGCGGCCAGGGCCGAAAGCGCCCCCTGAGCCTGGCCAATCGCCCGCATCTCCAGCCAGTGCCCGAGCAACATGATCGTCACCAGCAATGCGAGTTCCCACCAGAACTCGAGGTCAAGCCAGCCGAAGGTCGTCGCCAGGCTCGCCACGAAGGCAACCACAATCGCCAGCGAGATGAGGAGCATCATCCCCGGCTGGCGCAATCGCAGCTCGTCCCAGCCGCCCTTGAGGAAGACCCAGCCGCCGTAGAAGAAGATGAACGTGCCGAGCACCGGTGCGATCCACTCGCTGCCCGGAAACTCCGGCATCGTGAAGCGCAGCCATTCCTGCACCATTTCGCTATAGAGGACGACCGGGATCGTCAGGATCAGCGAGAGCCAGAACTTCTGTCGAAACGCCTCGGGATCGTGCCCGGCGTGCTTGTCGTGGCCCTCGTGCGTCGCCTGGTCCATGGCCTGATGGTCGATGTCATGGGGATCGGCGAGGTTGCCGCGGTGAACGGCGACGCCGTCGTCCGGTTCGTCATGGCCGTTGTGTGTCTTGTGATCTTTCATATGTCGTCATTTAACCTCGGTAGCTTTCTGATGCTTGGGTGCGGGGTAGACGGCGGGAAGCAGGCCGAGGACCCGCCAGCCGCGGTCGGGGAAGCCGGCGGCATCGGCTACGCGTGCCGAGCCGGTGTTGGCGGGCTCATGCAGGTAGAGTGGCACCGCCCCATTGGCGAGTACGCGGCGCGCCGCTTGGGCGACGAGCATGCGAGCCAGGCCGCGCCCCTGATGGGCCGGTTCCGTGGCGACCGCCAGTTCGTGTCCGTAGCGGTTATGCCGCTTGCGGCCGACCCCCGCGGCGAAGCGTCCCGTTTCGTCCCAAGCGACGAGGACATCGCCCTTGAACGGGCGCAACCAGGTTGGCAGGCGCGGATCGTCCGCGGCCACCCACTCGCCCACCTCCGCCAGCGCCGCGGGTCGATCGGACCACCGGAAGGTAGCGCAACTGAGCGTCAGATCAGGCCGACCCAGCGCGGCCAGCACCGCGGCGGCGGCATCTGGGGCATCCAATGCCGAGAAGTCGCGATTGGTATCGACGGCTCGCGGATCGACAAGGAGGGTCGGCGAGAGGGAGAACACGGTTCCGGACGGGCTTGCGACACCGAGACCGGGCCATGTCCCACCATCCCACCCCGGCTGATCCCGCCCGGACCAGATGAGGAGTTCACGTTCATGCGCGGGCGGCCACAACCCAAGCCAGGCGTGGAGGAAGCGCTGGAGCCGCCGCTCGACGTCCAGGTTTCGAGCGGCGCTGGATGTCCCGAACAACGTCTCAGGCAGGAATGCTTCCCGGTTGCCGGGCGTCGGGCGCTGCGCAACAGCGGTGTGCATGGCTGTTCCTCCATCAAGGATCTTTGCCAGGGTGCTATCACTGAATATACCCCCGGTGGGTATTCGTACGTCATAGTACCCCACCAGGGTATTCGAGTCAACCAAAGAGAAAGCTAAAGGGGCCAAAACGCGCCTGACCCAGACATGCTCTGGGCCCGGCACCGACGCGATTGTCGCGCTGTTTGGGAAGGGACGTTGCGTTCAGGCTGGACCCTGCGGGTGGAGCTTCAGGTACCGCTCGGGGTCGTCCTCGAAGGCCCTCAGGCACATCAGGCTGCAGAAATAATAGACCTGCCCCTGGTACTCGGTTTGCTTCGCGGTACGCGGTTCGACGCTCATCCCGCACACAGGATCCTGAGCGGTGGTTTCTGTCGTGTCGTGGGTCATGTCGATGACTCCTTTGAAGTAATCGGACAGAACAAGGTCGTCCTGCCCCACAGTCAGCCGGGGTGAGCCAGTCAATCGGCGTCTGGCTTACCTCGATAACGAAGAGTGCCGCGCTTGACTCCTTGGATCGGTTTCAGCGTATTGATGGTCGGCCGCCCGCAATGGGCGCGGGCGATATCAGGGACATTGAGGGGCGTTTGAGTCATTGGACTCCTTTCCGGTCTATGCCGTCAATACTCATGTGTTGATCGACATCTTGAGTGACTCTCCTTTCTCCGTCGCTTGCCGGCTCCGCGTCCAACACTCGTGCGCCAGCTTGCGGCGAAACTCGACGAGCGCCAGGGCGGGGATGATCACCACTGGCTGGCGAGCGTGGCAGAGATTCCTCAAATACCCTCTGGGGGTATGCAACAAGCCAAGATACACCCCGCGAAGGTATTTGTGTCAAGTGGCGTTGCCGGATTCGAGGAGGACCGACCGGTGCTCAGGAGAATGCGGAAGCGAGCCGTGGTGCGTTCTTTAAACCCGGCGGCCACGGCGTCTGCCCGCCAATTTGACCTGTGTACCCCGTAGGGGTATTATGGAGGCATGGAGAATTTGACCATAACTGACACCACCGTAGTATCCGAAGCGGCGCCGACCCGGCGCTCGACCTCTTACGCGAAAGACAAGGCGAAGATTCTCGCGCGCCTGCGCCGGCTTGAGGGCCAGGTGCGCGGGGTGCAGCGGATGGTCGAGGAAGATCAGTACTGCATCGATGTTCTGACCCAGCTTTCAGCGATCATCGCTGGTGCTCGCGGGTCTGGTCTGCTTGTCCTGGAGAATCACATCCGGGGCTGCGTGCTGGGCACCCGCGGGCACGGCCATCAGGATCAGGAAGCCATGCTGGAGGAACTGAGCGAGGCCATCGAGCGCTTCACCCGGAGCGCGAGCTAACCGATTCGTGTCTTTGCGCCCTGACATCCGAAAGTGCTGACGCACGTGCCGATCCCGTACGGACAGTTGGGCTGACTGAACCGTTCGCTCCGGGCCGGCCTGAAGGTACGCAGTGCTGGATACCACCATGTCCTGGGTCCTTTCTTCATCCATTGGCACAGATCGACCGTCGTTGAACAACGACGGTCGATCTGTGCTGGCACGGCGTTAGCCTGCGGTGACGGGATCGCTGCCTGATGCGGTCGTGGGACGCGGGCTTCGGATCGTCACCGCCGCCAGCACCGCCCCGCCCAGGGCAATCGTCCCGGCGCCGATGAACGCCATCGAAAAGCCATCGGTGAGGGCGGACACGTCGCCGAGTTGGCTGGCGCCCTGGGCGGCGGCGATCGC
>JACCYX010000024.1 GCA_013696265.1 Chloroflexia bacterium | reverse complement strand
ACTGCCGTGGCTGCTCGGCGGTGTGGCCATCTACGCCGCGCTTGTCGCCATCACCTGACGATGGCGGCGGGCACTCACCGTCATTCAGTGGTTTTTCGCCGGCGGCAAAGGAGAATCCCGGCCGTCGCGGATGCCTTGTTCAAGCCAGCCGTTTGGCTATACTTGCGTCTGGCATTTGGGGCCTCTAGCTCAACGGCAGAGCAACGGACTCTTAATCCGCAGGTTCAGGGTTCGAATCCCTGGGGGCCCACCATGTACCAGCCCGGAACGACGGACAAACTTCACCCGCTTGGAGTATCCCAGGCGGGTTTTTCGTGGGCTTGACGACAGTTTCGACAACAGGTCGCGGCGACACGGGCCAAAACTCACCCGATTTCGTGCGTTGAAGGAGCGCATCCACCCGTTCCGCCGTGACCCTCCGGAGCGTCGGAACGACATGGTCATGGTGATCTGACTGTGTCCGAGGGACTCCATGATGTCGCGGAGTGTCGCTCCGGTCGCCAATTGCGGGTCGAACACAGTCATTTGGAACTCACAACACTCATGTGAGGTCCGGTTCTTCGCCGGTGATCTGGAAATGACGATGGCGCTCATGGCAACACCCCCGGACATCTCTTCCGGGGGTGTTGCCATGAATTTCTTCTGAAGACCCCCGATATGTCTACGTAGTGCTACGCGTCAGGCTTCCGCGCAATGACGAGCGTTCGGTGTTCGTTTGTCTCAAGACCGAGATCGGAGCCGAACCGCTGGATGAGCGCATTGATGACACCATAATGCTTTGCGATGCTGAATTCACCCGGCACTTCGTTCGCACCCGCGATCGCCTGGAACCAAAAGACGATCGATGGAACATCCTTGACCCAGTAGCAGACGTCGTAGTGTCCTTCTGCCACCAATCGCCACCCCCTTGCCGCCAGGTCTGACAACATGGTTTGGTAAGCGTCCACGTAGAGAGCCTCGCTGCTAGTGTTGAATGCCCGACGGACGTTGGCCATGTTCCGGGAACCCACGCCTTGACAGATGAACAGCCCACCTGCCTTCGTCACCCGGTCGAGTTCAGGGACAAAAGCTGGTGCGTGGCGAGTGAGCACTACATCAAACGCACCATCGTCCAGCGGTTCAAGACGTTCGGCGGGCGCTAGCAGGAATCGAACGTTTGAATGGCGTCCGGCATTGCCACGGGCAACTCGTAGCATTTCCGGGTCTGGGTCTACGCCGACCGCGCGCCGATATCTGTCCGCGAGACTGAGAAGCCGTTCGCCGCCGCCTGTTCCGACGTCGAGCACCATGTCAGTTGGCCGAAGGAACCTCGACACCACGTCAATGTAGTCCCAAGGCACTGGCTCCCGTTCCGTCGACATGCGGCTGAAATCCCAGCCTTGTCGTTCGCCTACTTCATCCGCGATGACCTGAAGTTCTTTTTCTGTGTATTCCCGGAGTTCCATGGATGACTCTGTTCCCTTGACTGAAAGCGGACTCGTCGGTTCGGGAAACAGACGTGTTACTCACGGCTTTGCCTTTCAAATCGTGATGGAATATCGATGATGCCAGACTATCACAGGGTTGGTCGCCCGTCTCGGCTTGAGGGCCGGCCTCGACAGACAATGATGGAGCGGTATGACCGCCGCGCTCCACTGCCGCGTCGAACCCTGCTCCTTATCGACACCGCCCATTGTCCAGGGCGCTGCGGTCCTGTCCAGACATCGCCGCCCCATCGTCATCCTGGCAATCGCTTGACTGACTGGTGCGCGGGTTGACAGACTGCCATGTGCCCTCTACATTTATACGTATACACTCGAACAGTTGCCATTATCGAGCAGGGACGTTATGGACGATGCCCCGTCCGTCACCCGCACGAAACGACCGACCCAGGCGGACGTGGCGCGGCTCGCCGCCGTCTCCCAACCTGTCGTCTCCCATGTCCTCAACCCTGGCGCTCTCGTCCCAGTGGCGCCCGAAACGCGCCGTCGCGTGCGTGAGGCGATCGAACAGCTTGGGTATGTGCCAGACCGGGCGGCCCGCAGCCTGCGCACCCGCAAAACGTTCACCATTGCCGGCATCATTCCCGACATCACCAATGCCTTCTATCCGGAGTTCGTGCGCGGCATCCAGGATCGTGCCGAATTTCACGGCTACGACCTCGTCATCTACAACACGGATGGCGATTCCGAAAAGGAGACGCGGTTCCTGGACCTGGCGCAAGGCCGCGTCGATGGGATCGTCGCGGTCTTTTTCCATCGCACCGCGAACGAACTGCGTCCATTGCTGGAGCGTCAAATCGCGGTCGTCCGGTTGGAAGCGAAGCCGCAAAAGGGCGGTCCGCTTGCGTTGGACAGCCTGTTCGTCGACAACGTGACGGCCGCGCGCGACGCCGTGGCCTACCTGCTTGGTCGCGGTCACCGCCGGATCGCGATGATCGTGGGCCGGGGCGGTCCGCGGCAGCCCCGCGTGCTCGGGTATCAGCGAGCGCTCGTGGAACACGGTATCGCCGTCGATCCTAACTTGCTTCGAGAAACCGAGTTCGTCGAGGGTGGCGGCTATGAGGCGATGCGCGAACTGCTGCTGCTGTCGCCCCGGCCGACCGCCGTCTTCGCCGCCAATGATCTCCTGGCCATGGGCGCGCTCGTTGCCCTGCGGGAAACAGGACTCCAAATTCCAGATGACGTGGCCGTGGTCGGCTTCGACGATATCCCGGCCGCCCGATTAATCCATCCCCCGTTGACGACGGTCGCCCAGTTCCCTCAACAACTTGGACAGCGTGCCGCTGAACTGCTTTTCGAGCGGCTGAGTGGGGCGGCGCCTCAGGGAGGACGCTGCGAGGAGAGTCCCTATGAGTTAGTCGTGCGGAAGTCGGCGTAAACGAGTTTGACGCCGCGTCCCCAAGGTCGCGCGGCAGGCAGCAAGCGAATCGACCCGGTCAGGGCAACGCTCTGACGCACCGAGGAGAAGACACCATGACAGCTAACGACCGTCACGTAGTGGTTTCGAAGTCCGGTAGTGCACGATTGTCACGGCGTGGATTGGGGAAAGGGGCGCTGGCATCGGCCTTGGCGGTAGGCGCGGCGGGTGGCCAGTGGCCCAACGTCGTCGGCCAGGAGAAGACAACGATCACGATGTGGTTCGACTCTACCAGCGGGTCGGAGACGGCCGAGTGCCGGATCGGGGCGTCGGTCGATCCCTTCAACGAGCAGAGCACCACGGTCATGGTGGAATCACGGCTGCAGCCCAACCGGTGGGACGCCACCCGGACCGCCCTGGCCGGCGGCGCCGGTCCCGACGTCGTCTACACGCCGGGTCCGGCCTTCGCGTTGCAGGTCGCCGAGGCCGGTCAGTTCCTGCCGCTCGACGAGTTCGCCGTGGAGTACGGCTGGAACGAACGGTTCGCGCCCTGGGCGCTGGAACTCGGCAAGGTCAACGGAACGCTCTTGAGTATCCCGAACCAGGTGGAGACGCTCGTGCTCTACTACAACCAGACCCTTTTCGAGGAGAACGGGTGGGCGCCACCGACGACCATCGACGAGTTGACGACTCTTTCGGAAACGATCAACGGCGCGGGCATCATCCCCTTCGCCCACGGAAATTCGGAGTTCCGGGACGCGAACGAGTGGTTCGTCGGCGAGTACCTGAACCACATCGCCGGTCCGGAGAAGGTCTACCAGGCGCTGACCGGTCAGGCGCAGTGGACCGACCCGGAGTTCGTCGACGCCATCACCGCCCTCAACGAGGCGCAGCAGAACGGCTGGTACATGGGCGGCCTGGACCGCTACTACACCACGACATTCGCCGACGCCAACGACGCGCTGGCCGCCGGCGACGCGGCGATGAAGATCGAGGGCTCCTGGGCCGTCGCGGACCTCAACACCTTCTTCGGTGAGGCCGGCGCCTACGGCACCGAGTGGGCCTGGGTGCCGATGCCGTCAGCGAGCGGCGAGCCGATCTACGATCTCGGCATTGGCTCGACCGTCTCTATCAACACGAACGCCCAGAACCCAGAGGCCGTCGCCGAATTCATCGACTATCTGTTCTCGTCGGAAACGCAGGCCAACCTGGTCGTCAGTTGCGGCGACTCGCCGGCGTCGGTGCCCCTCGAAGAAGGTGCCCTCGGCGGAATCGATCCGCGCTACGCCGAGATCCTGACGGCGCAGGATGAGGTTTCCCGGACCGGTGGCTACGGGTACACGACGTGGACCTTCTGGCCGTCCGCGACCAGGACGCACCTGGTCGAGAACATCGAGCGGGTCTGGGGCGGGGAGATCACGGTCGAGGAGTACCTCCAGGGCATGCAGGATGTCTTCGATGGAGAGCTGGCGGAGGGCACGGTGCCGCCGGTTCCCGATCGATCAGCCACGCCCGTGAGCGGCTAGCCAGATTGCCTCCGCCCTGGTTCGGAATCCGCTTGAACAATGGGTGATCCTGCGAGGCCGTCGAATACCGTCGTCGTAGGGGCGGACCCCGGTCGCATACGGATCCCGCGCGACGACAGACAGGGTGTCCGCCCGGATGGTGGCGAACGGCGGGATTCGATGCGCCCGGATCCGGGCGGACACACCATCGACCGGATCCGG
>JACCYX010000003.1 GCA_013696265.1 Chloroflexia bacterium | reverse complement strand
ACTTTGCGTTGCATCCACGCCGGTAGTATGCCGCGGGCCAGGCCATTTACGACACCCAGGCATGGCGAGGACGGGCCAGTCCCGCGAGAGGTGCATTCGTGCCGGTCCCCGCGGTACACTGCGCAGGTACTCGCCGGAGTGGCGGAATGGCAGACGCGGTGCACTCAAAATGCATTGCCGCAAGGCGTGGGAGTTCGAGTCTCCCCTCCGGCACCACCCCCTCACATACCGAATCAGCTTGAACAGTTCCACATCTTTGGTAGCGGTCGAGTTCATCTCGACCCCAAACCCAGGCCAAACACGCATAGCCATCAGCAGAACGTTCGCCGAGTGTGTATCCGGGTTCTGTATCGCGTCACCTGGAGCTTGCGAACAAGCACGTTGGGCAGTCAATGGCGGCAAGGCCCCTTATTCCTCCGAAGTGTGACCAGCACATCGTGAACTCTTCCCAATTGACCCCCCGACACCGTCATGTCGAGCTTGCGAGACATCTCGGCCCCGCTGGATACGCGCAGCGGTATCGCGACCGCGGCCCCAGCGTACCGGCTCTCGCTTCGCTGCGCCGGGAGATATCGCTTCGCTGCCTCGCAAGCTCGGAATGACGATTGGGAGATGGCGCGCCAGTCGCTCGCCTTGTGAGACATTGCCCAGCATGCCGGTACCTATACATCAGGCCGAGCGCGCCTGGGCGACGCCCACACAATCAAGGGAACCAGCCAGGACCAGCGGCGTTAAGAGATTGACCCGCGATCCGCTGGTCGCTATCATGGCCTGAGATTGGCATAACCCGAAAAGGAGCATCCGCATGGCAGAGTTGTCGAGAACCCACATGACCACCAACGTTCTCGACAGGGGAAAATGGCTGCATGCGGACCGTCAACATCGGGATCCTGGCGCACGTCGACGCCGGAAAGACCAGTCTCACTGAACGGATTCTCCACCACGCCGAGGTGATCCCGGCCATTGGCCGTGTCGACCACGGTACCACCAGCACCGACACCCTCGACCTGGAGCGCGAGCGCGGCATCACCATCCAGTCCGCCGTCGTCTCCTTCCGGATTGGCAACCTCAAGGTCAACCTGATCGATACCCCTGGCCACCCCGACTTCATCGCCGAGGTCGAGCGGGCGTTGCGCGTGCTCGACGGCGTCGTGCTCGTCGTCTCAGCGGTCGAGGGTGTCCAGGCCCAAACCCGCCGCCTGGCCCAGGCGATCCGGTCGCTCGACCTCCCGCTCATCGTCTTCGCCAACAAGATCGACCGGCGTGGCGCCCGCGAGGGCGAGTTGCTGGACGAGATCAGGCGAAAACTGCACATCCGCGTCGTGCCGGTCAACACGGTGCATCGGATCGGCACACCCCAGGCCACGGTTTGCGTGTTGGATCCAGCCGGACGTGATCATCTCGACACGCTGACTGACGTGCTGACCGAGAGCGACGATCGGTTGCTCGAACGCTACCTCCGCGATGGAGGCCAGCTCGATCCCGGTACCCTGCACGACGCCTTCGTGACCCAGACCCACGCTGGAAGGGTCAGCCCCGCCTTCTTCGGCTCGGCCATGACGGGCACCGGCGTCGACCAGGTCTTCGGGGGCATCGCCCGGTTCCTGCCGCCCGCGCCCGATCGCGACGACGAACCACTCCAGGGCGCCATCTTCAAAATCCAGCGTGACCGGTCCGGCGAGAAGATCACCTACGCCCGGCTCTTCGCCGGCGCCCTCCGCGGCCGCCAGCAAGTCAATTCATTTCGCACCGGCAACGATGGCCTCGCGCAGACCGCCCAGGTCCGGATCACGGGCATCGACGCCTTCGACCACGGCAAGGTTGCCCCAACGACCGTAGCCAGCGCCGGCGACATCGTGCGCCTGCACGGCCTGAAGGATGCCCGGATCGACGATGCCCTGGGTGATCGTCCGGTGGCCAGCCTGGCCGCCGCGTTCCCGCCGCCGGTGCTCGAAAGCATCGTGCGGCCGGTCGATCCCGCGCTCCGGCACCGCCTGAACGCGGCTCTCGCCGACCTCGCCGACCAGGATCCGCTCATTACGGTGCGGCGGGACACGCGGCGTGGTCTCGTTTCGGTCCGGCTCTACGGCGAGGTGCAGAAAGAGGTGATCGCCGCCACCCTGGAGCGAGATTTCGGCGTGGCCGCGCTCTTCGACCCGAGCCAGATCGTCCATGCCGAAATGCCGGTGGGGTCTGGTTCGGCGGTCGAACGGATGGGAGATCCAGGCAACCCCTTCGCCGCGACGGTCGGTCTCTCGATTGCCCCCGGCGCGGTGGCGAGCGGCCTCACCTACCGGCGGGAACTCGGCTCGCTGCCGCTCTCGTTCTACACGGCAATCGAGGAGACGGTCCGCCAGACGCTGGGGGAAGGGCTGCGTGGCTGGGCCGTGATCGACCTTGTCGTCACGCTGACGCACGTGGGCTTTTCGTCGCCCGTGTCGGTCGCCGCTGACTTCCGCAACCTGACCCCGCTGGTGCTGATGGCGGCGCTGCGCAGGGCGGGCACCCAGGTGCTCGAACCGGTCGAGCGGTTCGATCTGGACATCCCGGAGGATTGCCTGCGGGATGTGCTCAATGCGCTGGGGGCGGTCCGGGCCGTCGCCGACGCGTCGGAACGGTGCGACGACCGGTGGCGCCTCGGTGGCCTGATTCCGTCCTCGGGCATCCATCAGTTCGAGCGGCGGCTGCCGGTCCTCAGCCGCGGTGGCGGCGACTTCGTGAGCCGGTTCGACTCGTTCGCGCCGGTCACGGGTGCCGTTCCGGTACGGGAACGCATCGGCCTCGATCCGCTCAACCGGAAGGAGTATCTCGCCCAGGTTAGCCAGATGTGACATCCTGTGGCCGGCACGAGACCGGCTAGTGGTGCGTCAGGGGTCAAATGCCGGTGGGCGGGGGCGATTCGTGATGTGCTGGAGGTCCCGCGATGGCCTATCCCTATCGTGTCATGCTGACGGAAGCGCAGCGCGCTGACCTGCGCGGC
>JACCYX010000001.1 GCA_013696265.1 Chloroflexia bacterium | reverse complement strand
ACCTCTTCCTGCACCAGCGTCGTGATATCGCCGACATTGCTGCCGATCGTGCCGACGATGGCGCTGACGCCGGAGCCGGTCAGCCAAAGGATGATGACGAGGATGGCCGCGCCAACCATCAGGCCGTTGATCATCCCGCTCCCGGCGCCGGCAACCGCCGCGGTCTTGGCGGCAACCCAGCCACCGAGGAAGAAGGCGATCAAGGCACTGACGATGCCCCAGATGGCCGCCGCCGTGCCAACGCCGTCGCCAACCTCACGCGGTTCGAGCGCCGATGCCCCGATCGCCAGGCCGAGCACGGTCAAGATGAGCAGCGTGGCGATGGCCGTGAGGACTCCAGCGATGATCGGGCCGAACTGGACCCGGTTCTTCACCTCGACGGCATCCGACCGATGTTCTACATGGTCGACTCGTTCGCCTGTTGTCCGGGTTTCAGGTGCGTTGTAACTCGTGAACCTTCACTTCTCCGTGTTCCTCAGATGTGAATGAGCATAGAAAGAACCGTAACGCTATTGATTCTACCATATATCAGCATAATCACGCGTGTTCGTCATCAAGCAAGAGAGCTAGTCGGACTGTTTAGGATTATTCATCAAATGAATAATCCTAAAAAGCATATGCACTGACGATATTTGTCGTGATATATATGTGGCACACCGTCGCTGGTCCGCGCTGATAGCCGTCACGGCGGGTGGAAATGGCCCTTCCGGGTATCGCGATCCGCGGGGAAGTGGCCGGGACGGTCCGGCGTGTGTGCATAATAGGGAAACGTGTCCGTACGATTCATGAGGGAGAGGAAACATGGGCGACATCATCATTTGGCTCATTATCGGACTGGTGGCTGGCGGCGTCGCGAGCCTGATCGTTCCGGGCCGAACCCCGGGTGGAACGATTGGCGCGATCGTGATCGGCATCCTGGGCGCGCTCCTGGGTGGCTGGCTGGTCCGTGACGTGCTGGAGATCGGCGGCGATGGTGGCGGCATCATCGGATCGATCATTGTCGCCATCATCGGCGCCGTGATCATCCTCTTCGTGATGCGCGAAATGGCCAAGCGCACGTAGGCCCGCGGCGCGTGTCGCGTCGTCTATGGATGCGACACGCGCGCTTCGCCGTCATCAGGTGACGGCCACGGGAGGGTGCATGATGCCTGACAACGTCAAGGAACAGGCCCAGGAAACGGTCGACAGGGAAAAAGGCGAGTCGATCGACAACGCCAGCGACGCCATCACCGACCAGACGAAACGGGCTCAGGGCACGATCGATCAGGATCAGGACGACGCCCGGCAGGGTGCCGCCGATAGCCAGTCGAAGGTCGAAGAGACCACCGACAAAATCGCCGGCAACTAGTTCCCGATCTCGCCTAACTCATCGCTCATTCGGAAGGCCACCTTCGGGTGGCCTTTCGGCTTGTCCCGGCACGGGGAGCGTGAGGATGCCTTCACCCACGATCTGGACGCCACCGCTGACCACGACCCCATCCGACGTTTTGACCCGGAGCAGGCTCGGGCAGCCCATCTCGATCCCCTGCTCGATGGTCAGGCTGGTGACGCCCGCATACTCCTTTGCGTAGGCGCCGAAGGCTCCGGCGGCGGAACCCGTGGCGGGATCCTCGCCGCCTGCCAGATCGGTCCCGAACGAGCGGGCGCGCCAATGGCCCGGCGCTGTTTCGGCCACCACGTAGCAGGTGAGTGGCAGGGCGCCATCCGGTAGCGTCATTGCCTCGTTCAGTCGTTGACCATTCAGCCCGATGTCCGCCAGGTGACGGGGATCGTTTAGGGGCAGGATCAGCGCCGGCAACCCGGTCGAGACGGCCTGTGGCATCAAATCTGCATGGGCCGCCTCCCGACCCAACCCCAGCGCGGCCAGGACCGGCCCGGACTCTACCTTCGGACCGAAAACCGCCGCGTTCTGCCAGACCGAGACGGTTCCCTGATTGCCGTCCAGTTCGACATGGAGCCGTTGCTCGCCCGAAATCGTCTGCTGCACCACGTCCGCCTCGTTCAGTCCGCGCCGGCGCGCCCAGACGGCGGCTGTGCCGAGCGAAGGATGCCCGGCGAAGGGAATCTCCCCTTCGACGATGAATATCCGGTGCCGGTAGGTGGCGGTCGGCGAGGTCGCGGTCTGGATGAACGACGTTTCCGAGAGCCGGAACCGGCGGGCGAGCGTGGCCATCGTCGCGTCGTCGATCGCGTCGGCATCCTCAACCACCGCGAGCAAGTTGCCTTCGAGCGGCCGGGCGGCGAAGACATCGATCAGCGTGTAGCGAGACTCGATCATGGACCTATCCTCCGTGACGCATCAGCCAATGCGGATCGAGCCTTCCGGAAATCGGTAGCGTGCCTGCTGGTGCCGCCGTTGCAACGCGTAGACGGCAGTGAGGGGGCCGAGCCGTCCTATGTACATCGCGATGCAGAGGATGACCTTTCCGGCCGTCGAGACCTCGGGCGTGATCCCGGTGCTGAGCCCAACGGTCGCCATCGCGCTCATGGTTTCGAACATCATCGGCAGGAAGCCGAACTCCTTGTGCGCCACCATATCCTCGGAGACCGCCAGCGCCAGCGTCAACATGAAGTGGGCGAAGAGGAAGAGCGCGGTGATCGCCATGGCCCGGAAGACGAGCTGGGTCGAGATCCGACGCCCGAACGCCTGGGTTTCGCTCCGTCCCTGAACCGTTGAAATTACTGTAAGAACGAGTATCGCGATCGTGGCGAGTTTGACGCCGCCAGCCGTCGAGCCAGAGGCGCCACCGACCATCATGAGGCCGATGGTCAGGAAGAGCGTGGCAGGGTGGATCTCGCCGAAGGCAATCGTCGCGAATCCCGCCGTGCGGGTCGATGTGCTCTGGAAGAGCGCGGTTAGCGGCCGCGCCCACGGTTCGATCGCCGCCATCGAATTGCTCCATTCAAGCACGAGGAACAGGGCCGCGCCGCCGATCAGGAGGATCACGTTGGTGATGAGCACGAGTTTGACGTCGAGGGCAAATAGATTCCATCGACGTTTGGTCCAGATATCACCAAACACAATGTAAGAGAGTGCGCCAGCCTGGATCAGCAGAATCACCACCAGGTTGACCCATGTCGATTCCGCATAACGAGAGAAAGATACGTAGTTACCCTGAAGATCAAATCCCGCGTTACAGAACGCCGAAATGGACGAAAATGTGCCATGCCAGAGAGCAATATGAAAAGGTTCGTCCTGTATGAATCGGCTCGTGAGCGCCCCCGCTCCAATAGATTCCGCAGTGATGATGAAGCGGAGAATACGCCGGGACAAGTTTGTCGCTTCCTGCAGTGAGAGGGTGGGGGCACCGTCCTGCAGAAGCAGCGAATCGCGCAACGAACTACCGCGCCGCATAGACGCCAGTACTAGCGAAGCACCTACCATGAAGCCTAGCCCGCCCGCCTGGATCAGCACAAGGATCACCAGCTCGCCGAAGAAGTTCCAGTGATCTTGAGTGTCGACAACGACGAGACCGGTGACCGCCGAGGCAGAGACAGCAGTGAAGAAGGCATCGATTGGTGGTGTAGCGTCACCATGTTCGGTGGTCCACGGGAGAGCTAAAAGTATCGAGCCAATCAACACGAGCACCGTAAACGCCAGGGCGAAGCGCTTGGCATGCAATCCGGCATGAGGAACCTCGGCACGTCGTCGTAGTTCCGGGAGTGTAAGAACTTGAGTAGCATCCACTCGCCGCCTAACGATCCTGTTTCCGGGAAGCCGTGTGCCCCTGTTCCTATCCATTGGCGTTCGACCCCGTTCTCGATGTGATGGGTTGCCGTTTGCCGCCAGGCCGGTTTCGTCCCGGGCAACCTTCACCAGAACACAATTCGGCTCGGCGCCTCAGGCGCCATAGATTCGCGCATGCGGCAATCAGCATCGAAGAACGAGTCCGCAGGCACCACAGCCGAGCGTTCTGTCTTTTTACCGCCATCGTTCGGAACACGAGCTGCTGCGACACGCGGCGGCCATAGGCCTGGGCGTCGGCCTGGCCGCGCACGGTCGAGACGACGG
>JACCYX010000550.1 GCA_013696265.1 Chloroflexia bacterium | reverse complement strand
CCGGGATAGCCGCTCACTTCGACGTATCGGAAGCCGTGCCAGGTGAAGCGCGGCTCGAAGACCTCTTCGCCGCCACCGTGCAGGATATACGTGTCGGTCGCCCTCGCCGACCTGAGGTTGCTGGTGTAGAGCGATCCGTCCAGGTTCAGGATTTCGGCGAAACGGAGGGTGACGCGCGTGCCCGCCTCGCCCGTCACCTTGAGCCGGACCCAGCCCGCGATGTTCTGACCCAGATCGACGATGTAGGTTCCGGGTGTCGCTTCCCGGATGCTGACCGGCTCGATCTCCTCCAGTGCCCGGACCGGCGGCGAGCAATCGCCAACGAGCGGCACGGCGTTGATGTTCGATGTCCTGACCGCGCTCCAACCAACAGGGTCGAATCCGGGCGCGTCCCAGCCCCGTTGCTCCAGCCGAGCGTCATAGTATTCGCCCATGATGAAATCGGAATATCGGACGGCGCCGGACGTCGCCAGCCAGTCGGCGTCGGTCGCGATTACCTCCCCCGACCCATCGGCGTAGTCGAGGTGCAGCTGCATCAGGAGTTGTGAAACGGATCCGTAGTGCCGGCAACTGTGTTTCCAGCCCACGTACCCCGCGTACCAGCCCGTGCCCAGCTCCGCCCCCAACACGTTTTCCCCGGAACGGAGAGCATCCGTGACATCGAAGGCCTGGACCTGGAGCCGGCGGTTGTAGTTGGTCCAGCCAGGAGCAAGCACCTGATCGCCCACCCTCGACCCATTGAGTCGCGGCTCGTAGACTCCGCGCGCGGTGGCGTAAAGACGAGCCCGCACCAGGGGGCGATTGATGTGGAATGAGCGGCGAAACAGCGACACGGGGAGCAAGGCGTCGAGTTCCTTGGCCTCGGGAATGGCCGGGTCCGGCACGAGACCGGGATGCTCGATCCACGCCCCTTGCCATTCGATCAGTTTCAGGAAACCGAGTTCCCACGTCGCCGTCTCGCTCCAGGCCGACGGCTGACCGTGCCCGTCCCAAACCCGCACCTTCCACCAGACCTCTTGGCGGGAGATAAGGGGAACGCCCTCGTAGACAATGTGGGCCGTGTCGCGGCTTTCAACCCGTCCCGAATCCCACAGATCGCCCGTGTTGGCGTCGAGCAGTTCCGGTGCGCTGGCGGCCAGCACCTGGTACGCCGTCTGGATCTGGTTTCGCTCATCAGACGCTACGAGCCACGACAGGCGAGGACGAACCACGTCGATCCCGATCGGGTTCACGACGTATTCGGTACGTGGGTAGGAAACGGTCAGACCGGAGTGCTGCATGGCGGGTGTCTCCACGGTGCGAGACGGGTCAATGGCGATACGCCATCCTCGCGACTCGAGCCACCCGCGTCAAGCCTGCCCGGGCCGGTAGGCAAGATCGGGCGAGTTGGGTTTTCCGCCGTGCACGTCCTGGGCCAGCCGGGCGAGGGCCGCGTAGGCGACCCCCATCGATCCCGGACCGAAACTCACCCGGGCCACGCCGGCCGCCGCGAATTCATCGAGCGTCGGGGAGGTGGCGCTCGCCATTACCGAAACCGGTCCATCAATTCCACCGACAGTATCGCGGAGTGACTCGCCTGAAACCCCGAGGACGAAGACGCAATCGGCGCCCGCCGCCAGGTAGGCATTCCCGCGTTCGATCGCGCCGGCAACCGTGCCGCCGCCGACCAGGATGTCGGTCCGCGCGTTGATCACCAGCGGTATGCCACTTTGGTCTGCCGCCGCGCGGACGGCCGCTACCCGGTCCGCGGCATCGGTCAGGCTCCAGAGTGCCCCGTCTTCCGAACCGATGCTGTCCTCGATGTTGAGGCCGATTGCCCCGGTTTCGATCAGGCGGGCGGTATTCTCGCGAACGCCATCGACCGAGCCGGCGTAGCCCTTCTCGAAATCGACCGTCACCGGCAGGTCGCTGCTGGCGATGATCCGCCGCGCGGCCAGCAGCGCGATCTCGAGCGGGAGGTCTCCCCCATCCTCGTACCCGGTGGCGGCCGATACGCTCCAACTTGCCGTCGCCAGCGCGCGAGTTCCCGGCTGGGCGGCGACCACCCGTGCACTCGCGACATCCCAGACATTGACGAGGACGATGGGCGTTCCCGGCTGGTGCATCTCACGGAACGCATTGGTTTTGGCGATGGAACGTGAGGATGTCATGGTTGTTGGCTCCTGGGGGGATCATAACGATCGTGTCTCGCCTCACGTCAACGCGAGGCACGCGGGATAGTGAGACGCACCGCCAATATCGGCCCTGTTTGCGGTTGCCTGAATCACGGCGACCCGGCATTTTCGAGTCTCCATGATCCACCGGCGATCACGTACTATGAAGGTCTTCGCGCACCGGCAAGGTTGGTCGATTTCACACAGCTCGTACGTTGGAATCGTTCATGCCGGGTCACA
>JACCYX010000526.1 GCA_013696265.1 Chloroflexia bacterium | reverse complement strand
TTTGTCGCGATCGGCCATCGGGGTCAGTCTCGACTTTCCAGCCTGGGTGCGGATCCGCCGAACAGCGGTCTAACTGCGTCGATCAGATTGTCTGGTCAGGAGGTGCAAGGGCGGGAACAGGCGGCGTTCCGGCGTCACTCTCGATCCGGCTCCTTTCGCCTGACGCAAAGTGTACTTGGGCCGTCCACCGCGGAACACCGTGCATGTGGTCAGGTTGCTGGCGCGGCGGATGCCCGCGGCGGCTTTGGTACACTCACGACGAACGAGCGCGACGCGATTTCGATCTCCCGCACCGGCGGCAATCGGATCGATCACACGACTGTCCATGCGGGGGAACCTGTGACTACAACGGATACCGACGGCGACCAGTATCGACACGACAGTTCCACGCCGGAGTCACCCGGTCCCGCCGGCCTCGGGACGGAATCGCCTGAGGTCAGGGAGCTTCGCGCGCACCTCGAGCGTGCCCAGGACCGCCTTTCCTTCTATGAAGGGTTCGATCGCGTGATCACCGAGAATGTCCGGCGATCCGGCGAGCTCATGGGGGAAATGCTGGCGATGCGCGAATCGATGACCGCGAGCGCACGACGCGAGAGCCAGCGCGAGCGGGAGCGGATCGCCGCCCATCTCGGCGCCGTGGATACGGACTTCGGTGCGATCAGGGCACAGTTCGACGGCGTGGCCGGGCAACTGGCGGACCTCCGGCGGTCGCTTGAAGCCGAGTCCCGCCAGCCGCCGGCGGCCGAACACGACTCGCCGCCCGTCGTCCCGGACCGGGCCCCTGGTTCACCACCGGCGCCGGTGCACGATTCCGATTCTTCACTGGTGAACTTGCAGCCGGCCCCCGTGCCATCACCGGCGCCGGTCCGTGCGCCAGGGACAGCGACCGTGCCCAAAACCCCTGGCGCGGAGTGGGATTCGCCGCAGGTGATCGACGTGATTGCCCATCACGTTACCCGGGCCACGATCGCGCTCTCGCTCCAGCGCTACCTCGGTGACCTGAAGGCGGTGGCCGGGGTCGAGGCGCGGGAGTTCGCCGAAGGGGTGCTCCGCATGCAGGTCACCGCCCACCAGCCGTTCACCCGGCACGATTTCTCCGGCTGGAACGATGGCGGCCAATTCACGGTGGTCGAGTTGCAACCGAATATCGTCGAACTGGCGCTGGAAACGGGCGCTTGACCGGCGCGTCGCCTGGCTGATTCTCGCTAGTCCAATCGATCCACAAAGACATCCCGCCTGGGCATACCAAACTGGCCATCGATAACGCATAATCAGCGCAGGAACTGAAGCGACAGTCCTCTCGTGTACGTGAAACTCGGCGGGTTCGCCTTGCCTCATTTGGCGGGCGACGGTTCGCATCGTCGAGTTCTGGCGGATGATGGTCGGTGGTTCTGCATTTCTCGGGGGAGGAATGGGTCATGAGTGTGTCCAAGGCGCGGCCAGGCGGACTGGTCCTGAGCTGGTTGAGCGTTTTCATTATTGTTTTTGGAACCTTGTCGTGGCTCCCCGCGGCGGCGCAGGACGCGACACCGGGCAGCGACGGCGTGCCGGTGGTCGAGACGTCGCCCACGCTGGAACCAGAAGCGCCGGAGCCCACGTCGCAACCGGCCACCGATCCGCCCGCCAACGTTCAGGACGAGGAGCCGGCCGAGCTTGAGGCACCCGATCCGCCGGAGGACGAGGCTGACTCGTTCGACCCGCCGGTGGCGGAGCAAGACTTCATCACGGTCCAGAATGCGCCCCAGGTGACGGCGATCAAGCTGACGTGCGAGGTGCGCGGCGCGACGATCGACGGCGTGGTGTCCGTGACGGACCCGGACGCATCGACGATCGACCTGCGCCTGGTGACCACCGACGTGCCAGCGATCGACACGCTCCAAGACATCGACGTGGAACTGGAGCCGGATCAGACCAACTACACCTTCGAAGCCGAACTCGATCCCGACGACTTCCCGGCCTCGACGACGAAGGAAGTCGTCGTCACCGGACCCGACGGCACCCCGGTGTCGGAACCGATCGCGATCGAGGCGGACGGGAACGGTGATACCGTCTGCGTCCCGGAATCGACCACCACGCCGATCGAACCAACGACGACCGACCCGGGCGGCGATCCGACCGTCGTGGCAACCGCTACCGAAACCGTGACGGCCACGGCGACCACAGCGCCGGCGTCGTCGGTCGGCCGGGTCAGCAACACCGGCGGCTCCAACCTGAACTGCCGGGCGCAGCCAAACACCTTGGCCTCAATCATCACCCGCATCCCGTCCGGGTCAACCGTCGAGGTTCGGGGGGCGGCCGCCAACGGCTGGGTGCCGGTGCGCTGCGCCAACCAGGAGGGCTGGGTCTCGGCGGACTACCTCGTCGTCACCACCGCTCCATCGTCAACGGCCACGCCAGTCTCGACGGCCATCGCCACGACGACGCCCGCGCCGGGAACCATGACCTTTGCCACGGTCAGCAACACCGGCGGCTCCAACCTCCGGTGCCGGACCGCCGCCAATACGACGGCATCCATCATCACCCTGCTGCCGGCGGGATCGCGTGTCGAAACCCGCGGCGCCGCGGTCAACGGCTGGCTGCCGGTTCGCTGCGGCGACCAGGATGGCTGGGTTTCGGCCAGCTACATGGTGCTCTCGAACGGGTCGACCAACCCCACGCCACCCGCCACGACCACGCCAACGACACCCACACCTGGCGGCTCGTCGAGCATCGCGACGGTGTCGGGAACCGGCGGCGCCGGTGTGCGGTGCCGCACGGCGCCGGTATCGGGGGCGGTGATCCTCGTCCTGCCGGAACTCTCCCGCGTCGAGGTCACCGGGGCGCAACAGAACGGCTGGGCGCCGGTGCGGTGCGCCAACCAGATCGGGTGGGTGTCGGCCACGTACCTGCTCTTCAACGTCGGCTCGGGTTCGGCCTCCGGCGAGATCTGGATGGATGTCAACCTGTCCACGCAGTACATGATCGTGTACCAGGGAGACAAGGCGATTGGGCGCACCTACGTCAGCACGGGCCGGCCGGGCTTCCTGACCCCGACCGGAACCTACTACATCAACCGCAAGGTGCCGGTGAAGGACATGACCGGCACGCTGGGCGGCGAGTACTACTACGTGCACGACGTGCCGTCGGTGATGTATTTCACCAACCGCGGCCACGCCATCCACGGCGCGTACTGGCACAACAACTTCGGCTAACGGATGAGCCACGGGTGCATCAACCTGCCGGTCAACTTCGCGTCGTGGCTCTACAGCATCACGCCGATGGGGGCCCGGGTCCGCATCCACTATTAGGCTGCCGGCAATTTGGAACCAGGCGCGCGAGGACCCGGGTGAATAGTCCGGGTCCTCGCCGTTGTAGTCGAAGTTGAGTGACCACGTCGTGCCGAGCGTAATTCAGGCGTCACTGGCAGCGGGGCCTCGTAGGGGAGGGTTAGCGAGCCCTAACGCCATGCGCCGCGACGACAGGCGGCTCGCGTATGCCCTCCCGCGATGCTGCGTCTCCCCGAATCCGGCAATTGGAATCGGAGCCTGGTGACATGGCGATCAGGCGGGAGGGTCCCACGCTTCGCTCTGGACAGGCGCCCACGGGCCAGGACTTCGTTGCCAAGGTGTCGCTCACGGGCCCGTTAGCCCTCCCCTGCGTAATCGGTAATGCGTGCGCATCGCCTCAATAGCGCATCGTTCTTTGCGAAACTATGTGTCTCCTGTGGACTCAAGTACTCCTGCTCGAATGCTCCCACTTGACAGTGCTAGTGTTTAGTTCTAAACTGACGACATGGAAAAGCGCATCGAGCCCTCGGAACAGGCGACCGCCACCATTGAGCCAAGCACCGTCGCCTGGCTGCGGCTGGCCCGGATCTACCAGAAGATCGACCTCCGCACCGCCGAAACCATGCGCCGGTACGGGCTCTCGGTCAGCCGCTTCGATGTCCTCAACCACGCCGGGACTCCGGAGGGCCGCACCCAGCAGGAACTCGCCCGCGCGTTGCTCGTGACCAAGGGCAA
>JACCYX010000517.1 GCA_013696265.1 Chloroflexia bacterium | reverse complement strand
CAGAGCGCCCGGAGCGGGTGGGTGGGCAGGGCGATCCGGGCTTCGAGATCGAGGCGCCCACCCTCGCCGAAGCGGAGATCGAGCGTATCGACGCTGCGGGCCACGATCAGGTCGGCGCCGGTGGCGGCGTCGAGCCACTTCACCCAGGCTCGCGCGTGGGCGAGTGCAGCCTCGATCAGGTCCGGCGACCAGTCGGAGACCTCGATCCGATGCCGGACCTCCTGCTCCCGGACCCGGGCGAAAAAGGACTTGCGCGCCCGCAGATATCGCTCCTCCTCGGGCGTTCCCGATGTGGGCGACGATGTGCCCACGATCTGGTCGAGCGTCGCGGGCGTGGCGTCCTCCCCGTTCAGGCGCCAGAGACCCAGGGCGCCGGGCGTATCCAGGGTCTTTTGCTGGAGCTGGTCGAGCAGGGTGTTGAACGGAATCCGGATCGTTTCCCGGGCGGTGGCGCGCATGGAGAAGGTGATCGCCGGACCCGCCGGAGTCCAGGCCGGGCTCTCGATTTCGTCGAACCGCGCGCCGTGAAGGGTCACGGCCCGCAGCATCCCCTCGGCCAGGGTGTTCGCCGATCGGACGCGTTCGCGCGCGCCGGATCCAGGGTCGGTGTTCTCCTGGGCCGTACGCAAATAGAACTCGTCGCTCAGGGCCACCAGCGGTTCCTGGCTGGAGTTGACCAAGGTTTCGCCGCCCTCGGAGAGTGCGCTGAGCCGGACCTTGAACGCGGACTGCGGCAGCTCGTCGTCGGCCATCAGGCCCAGATCGAGCGACAGCGAGCCCGTGCGGGACGTGCCCCGCTTGATTTCCAGCGTCGGCAGGTCGATGGCGAACTCGTCGCCGTCGGCCTCCTCGTCCGCCGGCGCCAGTTCCAGCAGCCACTTCGACACCGTCGTGTTCTTCGGGAAAGTCTCCCAGTTCACCTTCAGTTTGACCTTGTCGCCCACCTGGGCGAAGAGCGCTCCGCCCGGCGCATCCGTGATCAGCGCCTTGATTTTCGGGTCGCTCGACCCCGCCTGGGTGCGAAACGGATTGATACGGACCTCATCGCAATCGGCCGGCAGGTTTTCAAGCGGGACCCAGCGCTCGAATGTGCCGCCATTATCGAGCAGGGCCCGGCACCACGCCTTGGGGTTGTGGTGATTGAGCCCGGTCAGGGCCTGGGCAACGGCTCGGCCGGCCGGAATCGTGAGCTTGAGTTTGGCGATCTTTTCGTCGGTCGACGCCATGAGCCGGGTGGGGCGCGAGATTTCGCCGACGGCCTGGCGATTGCGTCGCAGGTCGTTGTCGAAGGTCGGCCTTGGGTCGGGAATCAACCCGATCCGCCACAGTTCCAGCCCCATCCCGTCGGCGTCGCTGGCCTGGTCCCGTTCCTGGGCGGCGATGAGGAAGTGAAGCTTGTCGATGGCGGCGGGCCGCGCCGCGGCACCGACCGTCGAGAAAACACGGTTGACTTCAGACGCCACCTCTCTGACCCGGTCGGGGGCGTGGATGTTTATGAAGCGCGTATAGGCGGCGTCGACCAGCTCCGGGCCGTTGATCTCGGCGAACGAATTGCCAAGCGAGCTGGCCGTGGCGTCGTGCTCGCTTGCCGGCACGAAGAGGCAGAACACACCCTCCTTGCGGTTGCGGATTTCGATGGCGCGGTCGGCGGTGATGCCCACGTCCTCCGGGAGGTTCCTCGTCTGGTCGAGCAACCGGAGGATGGCGCCCGGAACGAGGGACTGGCGCCGCATCTGGTCGAGCGATTGGCGGGCGAGATCGCTGGGCAGGTGGTTGACGCGGACGCAGTGTCCGGCCTCGGCTCCTGTGAGCCGCCCGGCGATGATGTTGGCCAGCAGGCTGGGGAGGTTCGGCGCCGGGGCGGGTGATGCCGGGATGGCGGACATGGCGGGTCCCTATGCGAGGTGAGCGGAAGGATCGGTGGAGGCGGGTTCCATGTAGGGCGGCGTCAGCGTTTGGACCGAGAAATCGTCGGATTGGTCTTCGAACACGCCCATTTGGCGCAGGCGCCGGAGCATGGCCCGCAGGTTGTCGCGGGCAGCCGCCATGTGCTCCGGGCCGTCGAAGCCGAGACCGGCGGGTGGGCGGTCGACGATGATGCCGAACCGATCTTCGAGCCATTCGAGGAATTCGGGCACGCTGAACGGCTCGGGGTTCGCGCCCCTGGCTGGACTCCAGCCCTTGTAATCAATGGCCCGGAGCTGAATCAGCACGGTCAAGAGGTCGTTGGGCGGCGCGTAGGCCCAGGACCGCCGGTCCGCCCGCCCGTTGATAAGGCCATACTTGCTCTTGGATCCACCAACCGATGAGACCCATCTCAAAATGCCCTCTCGCGTTTTCGTTACTTGAGTGTCATAAAGCAACTCGACGATCTGTTCATGTAGGCTCAGATCCCTGGTGTCCAGGTGGTCGAAGTCATGGATAGGCACTTGAAGGTCTTCATCCTCGCCGTCGCCGTTCGGTGAGGCATTCGCCTCGTTGATCCTGCTCAAGTCATGACCGGCTAGCGCGTCCATATGTACCTGCAGAACGGGGTCGTCGCTGAGGGTCATGATCGCTTGCAGATACCCAGGCGTTGCATCCACCTTGGGAAGGTTCGCCAAGAGCGGACGAAGTTTTGGAT
>JACCYX010000491.1 GCA_013696265.1 Chloroflexia bacterium | reverse complement strand
CGGCTTGACACAGATACGAACATTTGTGCTATAGTACGTACAGTATCATGCTGAGGTTACTGGAGTGTACGTTCGCTCGAAGTCAGGCAGGATCGACGTTCATGGTTACGCTGACCCGGAATCCCGCGCTCGTCGAATCGTCCTTTGCCACGCAGACGCAATGCGATCACGACTTCGCGGTCGACACCGTGATCGGCCAGATGCGGGCCGATGTAAGCTACCCCTTCACGCTCGACATCTTCGCCGAAATAGCCAACTACAGCCCGTTCCACTTCGCCCGCCTCTTCCGCCAGTCGATCGGCGTGCCCCCGGGGGAGTTCCTCGCCGCCCTGCGGTTCGAGCGGGCCAAGCAGCTCATCCTGCGTACCGACGCCAGCATCACCGACATCTGCTTCGATGTCGGCTTCTCCAGCCTCGGCACCTTCTCGGCCCGGTTCAAGCACCTGGTCGGAATCGGCCCCGCCGAGTTGCGGGCGATGCCCGAACAACTGGCCTCCCGCCTTCCCGACCTCGGGCCGTGCCAGGGCCGGCCCTCCACCGGGACCGGTTTCGTCGTGACCGGCAACGTCACCGCGCCCATGCCGTGCGCCGGGCACCTCTTCATCGGCCTCTTTCCCACCGCCATCCCGCAGAGCGCCCCGGTCGCCGGAATCGTGACCGCTGGGCCAGGACCGTTCGTGCTGCACGATGTTCCGGTCGGGACGTGGCGCCTGTTGGCGGCGCTCTTCCCCCTGGGCAATGATCCGCTCACACATCTGCTGCCCGGTGACTCGCTCCGGGTCGGCGCCGATCCCTGGCCGGTCGTCGTCTCCCCGGATGTCGATCCCCGGCCGCTCCACGTCGAGCTTCGCCGCCCGTCGCCCACCGACCCCCCGATCCTCTCGGCGCTGGCCCCCAAAGTGTTGAACATCTAGGGCCGCCGGTCGCCACCGGGTCAGGTACCATAGGCAGAGCCATTCGTAGGGGAGGACCTTGTGTCCTCCCGCGTCGTCTGCATCTCCGGGAGAACAAGGCGCGTTGCGCTGCCCCCCCTACGCATTCAGGCAATCTGTCAGGAACCCGGATGTCCACCCAATCGCCCATCTCGATCCCGGAACCCGAGCCGCTGGCGACTGATCCGTCCGGCACGGTGCCGCCGCAAGGCGACCGCGATGATGGCCAACCAGCTCCCGAAGGCATCGTGCCCACGGCGCTGGCGCCCATGGTCGGCCGCCGGCGGGAGCGCCTCGCCGTCAGCGACGTGCTCCGCAACCCCGAGGTCCGGCTGCTGGTGCTGACCGGCCCCGGTGGCGTCGGCAAAACGCGGCTGGCGTGGAGCGTGGTCGAAGGGCTCCGTGATTCGTTCCGCGACGGTGTCTCGTTCGTCGATCTTTCGCCGATCAGCCGGTCCGACCTGGTGCTCTCCACGATCGCCGGCGGCCTGGGAGTGCGCCACAGCGCCAACGTGCCGCTGATGGACGCGATCAACGCCACGATCCGCGCGCGCCAGATGCTGCTCGTGGTCGACAACTTCGAGCACGTCGCCGATGCCGCCCTCCTGCTGACCGACCTCCTGATGGCCAACCCCGAACTCACGATCCTCGCCACCAGCCGGTCCGTGCTCTCGGTCTACGGCGAGCATGTCTACCCCGTGCCGCCCATGTCCGTGCCAACCCTGCCCGATGACGCCCAGGCCGGAACCCCGCTGACGAAGCTGCTGCTGACCTCGGACGCCGTGCAACTCTTCGTCCGGCGGGCCAGCGCCGTCCGCGCCGATTTCCAGCTCACCAACGACAACGCCCGCGACGTGGCCAACATCTGCCGCCTGCTCGACGGCCTGCCGCTGGCGATCGAGCTGGCCGCCGCCCGGATCGGCATCCTCTCCCCGAAAATGCTCGTTCAACGCTTGCGGCGACGCTTGCCCCTGCTCGACGACGGGCCGCGCGACGTGCCGGACCGGCTCCGCACCATGCGCAACGCCATCAGTTGGAGTTACGACCTGCTCGATCCCGACGAACAGGCCGTCTTCCGCCGGATCTCCATCTTCGCCAACACCTGGACCCTGGCCGACGCGGTCCGCGTCGTTGCCGACCTCAATGGGGACGGCTCAGCCGATGAGTTCGACACCCTGGACCTCGTGGCGTCGCTCGTCGACAAGACCCTGGTTCGCCAGGTCGACACCGACACCGAGTCCCCGCATTTCGGCATGTTGCAATTGCTGCGTGAGTTCGGCTTCGAGCAACTCGACGAGTCGGGCGAACGGGAAGAACTGGAACGGCGGCACGCGTACTACATGTTCGAAATCGCCGAGGCCGCCGGTCCGGAATTGATCGGCCCGAACCAGATCGTCTGGCTCGAGCGGCTCGCCGCCATGCACCCGGACCTGCAAACCGCGTTCAACTGGGCGATGGCGCACGACCCCCCGGAACTCGCCCTGGGATTGGCGGCCGGCCTCTGGCGCTTCGGCTACACCCGGGGCCACATCCGCGAAGGGCGGGAGTGGATCGAGAGCGCCCTGCGCCGGGCCCCGGCCCGCACCGCCCTGCGCGCCACCGCGTTGAACGGTGCCGGCATCCTCGCCAACATGGAACGGAACCTGGACGATGCCCGGGTCCTCCACGACGAAGCCCTGGAGATCGCCACCGAGATCGACGACAGCCGCCTGCGGGGCGTGGCCCACATCGGCCTGGGCGATTGTGCCGGCACCCGGCGCGAGTTCGATGAAGCGACGCATCACTACGACCAGGCCGAGCGGATTTTCCGTGCCCTCGGCGACCAGCGCAATATCGCGGCGGTCATGACGAACGTCGGCAACCTGCTCTGGAGCCAGGACAAGCCGGCGGAAGCGGTGGAGACGAACGAACGAGCCCGCATCCTCTACACCAACGCGGGCGACCGCCGCGGCATCGCCTGGTCGGCAACCAACATCGGCCGTATCGCCGCCCAGCAACAGGACTACCAGCGAGCAGTCCCGAACCTGGAACAGGCCCTGCAGTATTACGACCAGCTTGGGGATCGGGGCGGCTACGCGGAGGCACTCGAAGGCATCGCCCAGGTCGCGATCGGGATGGGCGATTTCGCCCGCGCCGCCTCGCTCCTGGCCGCCGCCGATGGGTTGCGCGAGGCGGTCAATCACCCGATCGCCCCGATCGACCGCGATCCCTACGAGACCATGATCGCCACCCTTCGCCACGAACTCGGGGACGCCTTCACCTCCATCTGGGAAACGGACCGGGCGCTTGGCTTCGACGAGGTCAAGGTCCTCTCCAGCGAGATCCTGCGCGACGATCCGGCGCCGGCGAACACGAGCCCGCGCCTGGCCCGGCAGGCGGCGATCAACACCCTGATCAAGGAACTCGGCATTTCGGAGCGGGAAATCGAGGTGCTGTCGCTGGTGGCGGCCGGCAAGACGGACAAGGACATCGCCGACGAACTCTTCATCGGCGTGCGCACCGTGCAGAGCCACGTCGCCAACCTGCTCACCAAGCTGGAAGTCAACGCGCGCTCGGCGGCCGTCGCCCGCGCCCTCCGCGCCGGCATCATCACCTGACCGGTCGCCCCAAGGGGTCGCTCAATTGGAACGCGAGCACCCCCATCAACGCGTCATTTCGAGCTTGCGAGAAATCCCTGCGCGAAGCGCATCGACCGAAGGTCGATCAAGAGATGGGGTTCGGCTGTTTGACGCCAACACCGTCCCACGTCGAAAGCTAGTCACCCCGAAGGCGGGCGATGATGAGCATATGCGGCAGGCACTACGAAGGTGACGCTATCTCCCTGATCCGGCTACGCCGGATTGCGCTTCGCGCAGGGATTTCTCGCAAGCTCGAAATGACAGGTTGTTCGTGGCCTAGGGTTGACCCGGCGTGCACGACGTACGGAAACCATCTCGCCTTTCGCTAACCACATTGACGAGGATCGCAAACATGCCCCATCGCATCGGCATCATCGGCGGCTCCGGCGTCGAACGCCCGGAAGCCGGCTATACGGAAACGGTGGTCGACACCCCCTACGGCCCGGCGCTCGCCTGGATCGGCGAGGGCGAGGCGGCCGATGTCGTCTTCCTCTCCCGCCACGGCGTCGAGCACGACCTGCCCCCGCACCGGGTCAACTACCGCGCCAACATCAAGGCGCTCCAACTGCTCGGGGTCGACCACGTGATCGCCAGCTTCGCCGTCGGCGGCATCGCGGATGACATCCCGCCGGGCGGCATCGTTGCGCCCGACCAGATCATCGACCTCACCAATGGCCGTGACTTCACGTTCTTCGACGGCGGCGAATCCAGCCTGAAGCACACCCCTTTCACCGAACCGTTCAGCCCGCAACTCCGGGTTGCGATAGTCGCCAGGGGCGCCGCTCACGGCCTCGCCATCCGGCCGACCGGCACCTACGTCTGCTTCAACGGACCACGCTTTGAAACCGCCGCCGAAATCCGGATGGCGAAGGCGTTCGGCGCCGACATGGTGGGAATGACGGCGATGCCGGAGGCGATCCTCGCCCGCGAGGTGGAGATCCACTACGCCGGAATCGCCGTTTCGGTGAACTGGGCCGCCGGCGTCAAGGGCCCGTTGCGGGTCGACTTTGGGGCACTTGAATCGATTCGCGGCAAGCTCCTGCCGCTGATGCTCGACGTTCTCCGCACGACTGAACTCAACGCGGATGTCTGGTCGCGGGAGAGTGGCGACTGACTCAGCCTTTGGATTTAAACGGTTTACCCGACGTGCGTATGAGCGATCAATGTGGCGCTTGACGGACGTTTATCAACGACCGCAATTCGAGCCTTTGCAAGTTGTCCTTGTACGCCCGAGGAACCCGTGACCGACATACTCGACGATCAGGAAGGTTTCGGACATCGATCGTATGACGAGCGACTGGCCAATATGCCTCGACTGCCAGCGTATGCCTCGCCACGCAGCCGGCATGAGTTGAACAGCATCACGGCGAAAAGTTGGGTTCGGAAAGGAATCAACTCAATCGCATTACCTGAGATCGATACTCATGCCGAGGTTGACCTTATTGCAAGGAGATATGGTGACGCACGGAACCACGATCGTTATGAAATCCATGGTCGAATGTATGTCCAAACACCGGATGGAAAGATCTATCCTGAGTCGGGCGACGGAGTCGTAAGGCTTTCCCGGATGGAATTCAGGGCGTTGCGGTTGCTTATCGAGCATAACGGTCCTACTCTGGGGTTTGACGTTGCCACCAACCGCGAGCAAAACATGACTCCTGAGGTCATCAAGGCAGCGATGAACATCTTTGAACTCCGAAAGGAACGGTAACGTGGGATTCAGCACCGATCTCTACGTCGATCGCGATATTCCCGCAAGCGTCATCGTGAAAGCGTTTGGCAGGGCACTCAACCTCAAGCCCGGACAGGTGGCGGTTCTTGCCGTCGATGACTTCGATGCCCGAGCGACACGTTGGGCCGATCCGTTCGTCCGGGTGCTCGTTCTCAAAACCACTATCCGCGGCGACTTCCCCCTGGGGCTTGACCTGAGAATGAAAGACGATCGGCCCGCCGATTTCGAAGCATTCGCCCTCTCTGTCTCCAGAACCATCGGCGCACCCGTGCTGACTGACGAGATTGGAATCAATCCAGCATTCGCGGACGATTGGTCATGGTGACGCCCGATGGAGCCACGTCAGTGGTTACGGCCGATTCAGAGGCCCTGGCCGCGGACACGCCCACACTCCTTCTCGTGCCGAAATCCCGCCTGTTCTACGAAGCACACCGGGGAATAACACTCGCCCGAACCGGTTAGGTGCTACGACCCCGACGACTGGTAGTTGCGCGACTCGCGGACGAAGAGCCAGCCAGCAATCGCGATGCACAGCACCCCGGCCAGCGGCGAGAACCACGCCAGCCAGGCCGGGAACGGCAATTCGCCCGTCC
>JACCYX010000477.1 GCA_013696265.1 Chloroflexia bacterium | reverse complement strand
TTGATCCTGCTCTTCAACCTCCTGCCGGCCTTTCCGGTCGATGGCGGCCGGATGCTGCGCGCCGCGTTGTCGCCGCGCCTGGGCCGCGACCGGGCAACCTCGGTCGCGGTCACGGCCGGGCTCGGGTTCGCGGCAATCTTCGTCATCCTGGGGATCTGGCAGCGAAATCCGATCCTGGCGATTACGGGAGCGTTCATCCTTTTCGCGGCGCGGGCCGAAGCCCGGGTCGAGCGGGTGCAATCGGCGATGCGCCGCCTGAACGTCGGGCAGTATGCCCTGTGGGATATGGGCGGCATCTCCCCCGGCGAACCCCTGACCTTCGCGCTCAGGGGCGGTCCTCGTGATATGGCGGTCACGGATGGGGGGCGGGTGCTGGGCATGCTCTGGCGGTCGCAGCTCCTGGACGGCCTGGCCGGGGGCGTGGCGGGCCGGACGGTGGCCGATGTGATGGACCGGTCGGTGTACGTCGCCGACATCAACGACTCGATCTACGATGTCCAGCTTCAAATGAACAGGATGAACCGCTGGGCGGTGCCGGTGACCGAGGCGGGACGCTACCGCGGCATTTTCACGGCGGACCGATTCGTCCACCTGAACCGGCAGATGACACCGGGCATGCTGGGCAACCGGTCGATACCGGCGAAGTGGCGCGAAGCGATCACGGAGACGCTTTCATCATGGAAGCATTACCGCCGCCGTTGAGCGTTTAAGGAATCGGGTCGCTTGACGAAGCCTTGGGGATGCCTGTAGAGTATCGTATGGGGGCGTATACCCCCGTTCAGGAGGCGTGACCACATGAAAGTTTCGACAAGAGGCGAGTATGGGATGCGCGCAATGGTGGCGCTCGCTCATCATTACGGCACCGGCCCATTGTCGATCACCGATATCGCCAGGGAATCCTCCGTTCCGCCAGCCTACCTCGAACAACTGATCGCGCCCCTGCGGCGGGCGGGCATCGTCGAGAGCAAACGCGGCGCCCGCGGCGGCTATGTGCTGGGACGCGCTCCGGAAGATATTCGCGTTGGCGAGGTCTTCCGTGTTATGGAAGGGCCGATCGCCCCGATGGAGTGTGTCTCCGAAGACGAGGCTGAGCAGGTATGCCCTCTAATCGAGGGCTGCGAAACCCGGCCGGTCTGGCTCAAGCTGCGCGACTCGATTGTCGACGCCCTCGATTCCCAAACCCTCGCGGACCTCATCGCCACCCCCGCCGCGCCAGCGGCGAATTCCGACCGCGTTCCCACCGCCGTCTGATCCGGTCCCTCCCCATTACTCCACGGTACGCCCGGAGCGAACCTCTTTCATGACCTACGGCTTGCCTTCGATCTACCTCGACCACGCCGCCACGACGCCGACCGATCCAGAAGTCGTCGCGGCCATGCTGCCGTATTTCACCCAGGTCTTCGGCAATCCATCGAGCATCTATCAGGCCGGGCAAGACGGCTTGGCCGCGTTGGATACGTCGCGGCGAACCATTGCGTCCATCCTCGGCTGCCGGCACTCCGAAATCCTCTTCACCAGTGGCGCGACCGAAAGCAACAACCTCGCGCTCAAGGGGGTCGCCTGGGCGGCTCGTCACGCCAGCCCGGACGGAACAGTTCCCCACATTGTGACCAGCGCGATCGAGCATCACGCCGTGTTGCACGCCGCGGACGCGCTGCGGGACCAAGGGTTTGGGGTCACAGTCCTCGGTTGCGACGCTGATGGCTTCGTCTCGTCGGATGCCTTGCGAGCGGCGATCCGACCGGAGACGTGCCTGGTTTCGGTGACGTACGCCAACAACGAAATTGGAATCATCCAGCCAATCCCTGAACTCGCGGCGGTCGCGCGCGAGCACGGGATTCCGTTCCACACCGACGCGGTCCAGGCGGCCGGGTTGCTCCCGGTCGAAGTCGACGCACTCGGCGTGGACCTGCTTTCCCTGACCGCGCACAAGTTCTACGGACCCAAGGGAGTCGGCCTGCTCTACGTCAGGAAGGGAACGCCCATTCGTTACCAGCAGGATGGCGGCGGGCAGGAGTCGGGTCGTCGCGGCGGCACCGAAAACGTCCCGCTGATCGTGGGGCTGGCGGAAGCCTTGCGGCGGGCGGAATCGCTGCGGGACGCCTACGTCGCTCACACTGGCGAGTTGCGGGAAGCGCTCTGGAACGAAATTGCCGCGACGATTCCCGACGTTCAGCTCAACGGACCGCAACCAGGTCCGGACCGGCTGGCGAATAACCTCAACGTCAGCTTCCGGGGTGTGCAGGGCGAGACGGCGCTGCTTGGCCTGGACATGCAGGGGGTTTCCGCCTCGGCGGGCTCGGCCTGCACGACCGGGAATTCGGAGCCGAGCCACGTGCTCCGGGCCATCGGCCTCACCGAAGACGAGGCGCGGGCGAGCCTGCGCCTGTCCGTAGGTCGGGGCAACACTCGCGAGGAGATCGACGACGCTTTGATCGCGATCCGGGACGTCATTGCCCGCACCCGTTCCCTCGCTGGCGCCGATTCCCGCTAATCCAGCAGCCTTACCACGCTGCGCAGGAAGGCGACATCGCCCTCCGGGTCCTCGGGTTGCTCGGCGTCCAGGCTCCAGCAGAGCGACAGGGCGGAGTGGAAGACGGCCCATTTGGCGAGCCGAGCGCGATCTTCGCCGAGCACTTCCGCAAAGATGTCGAGCCGCCGGTTCGCGATGTCGATGAAATCGTCCCGAAGGGGAGCGCCCCAGGGGTTCATCATCCAGGTCGCGATGTCGTACCCGCGCTCGCCGATCAGGCCCTTGGGATCGATTGTGACCCACTCGTCGTCGCCACGGCGCAGAATGTTCTGGTGATGCAGGTCGCCGTGGAGCAGCGTCCGGCTGGTTGGGGCCAAAAGGAGTTCGCGCGCGATCTCGCCGCCGATCGCCAGCAAATCCGCCGGGAGCTGGGGGTGCCGGGCCGGCTCGTGTTCCAGCAGTTCCCGCGCCCACCGTTCCAGCGGGATCAGATCAGCCTCCCGTTCGGGTTCCCGCCAGAACTCCAGGAGCTTGGCCGCGCCGACGCGGGTCATCGCCTCGTCGAAGAGACCAACATCGCGCAGCGCCGTCCCTGGCCGAATCCGTTCCAGCATCATCAGTGAGATCGCGGGTTCGGCCTCGATCAGGCGGACGAATCCCGGTCCCGCGGCTTGCCGCACCGCTTCGAGTTCGGCTCTCGATTCGAAGGTTGGGGGACTTATCTTCAGGACAATATCACCGGCCTGACGCGACCGCCCGAAGAGTACGACGTTGAACGTGTCCGGCGGTTCGATCGTTTCCAGTTCGATCCGCCAGGTTCGGCACCAGTCGGCGAGCTTCACAGCGACCGATTCCAGCCAGACATCGGTCTGCGCGCGGCCCTGGTAGTTGTAGAACCGCTGGAGGATCACCGGCGGCAGGACGATGCCCGGCGCGATCGTGAACGGGTTGGCGGGTGACGTCATCCGCTGGACTCCTCGCTCGCCGCCGGACCGGACATCGCCTG
>JACCYX010000472.1 GCA_013696265.1 Chloroflexia bacterium | reverse complement strand
GATGGTGGCAATCCCGATCCCGCCGTTCGCCACCATCCGGGCGGACACCCCTGCACCCTGGCTGGCCACGTGCCCTTCGCGGCCGGTATCCAGCGAGGCCGGTACCGCCCCTACGAGAATGTGCCTGTGTACTGCGCATCAGGCGTCACCCGGTGATGTGACGTGACGGAAACGGTCAGGTACCGAACGCCGTACTCACCCATCGTCTTTCGGCGGCTCGACGTGCTTGCGGGCGTTCCAGATCTGGGTCCAGTCGGCCAGCGCACGCTCGCGATCGGGCGAACCTGGCCCATCCGGCTCCTCGCCGTAGCGAATGTGCTCGTACCGGCGCGGGAAATCGACCAGGGCGGTACCGACGCCCGACCACATCGCTCGCAGCCGGGCCGCAAAGTCGTCCGGGGTTTCGGCCTTCCGGCGCCCCACTCCCTGACGGGCGGCCAGCGTTTCGAGATAGACCATCGTTTCACGAACGCTTTCCGGAGGCCGGTCGAGATCGAGCCGCGGCGGTTTCGCCTCCCGTTGCCGGCGACGAAACAGGTCTCGCAGTTGCTGCTTTGCCAGGTCGGCGGAGAAGACACTGTCCCGGTGCTCGTCCACCGCGCCATCGTCGTCCGCCGCCTGCGATTTTCGGGTGATTCGGAAGAGGATGATGGCGACGACCGCGACCGCGATGAAGAGCGCGACCCAGCGCAGCAGGATCGCGTATTCCCACTGACCTACCTCCCGATCCTCCATCACGATCGGTTCCATTTCAGCTGGCTGCTGCGCGGGCATTTCCGGCGGCGAGAGTGGGCCGAAGATGTCGCCGAAAATCCACTCGATGATCCGCGTCACGAACACCGCCACCTGGTAGAGCGTCCAGACGACGGCGAAGAGGACGTAGGCGAGCACCCAGCCGACCGCGCGGGCGGCGGCGGCGATGCCCCCCACGATCGCGCCGAGCGCCTCGGGACTGAGGATCACCAGCACCAGCAGGGTCAGCAACAGGACCCCCGCGGCCAACCCGCCGACCAGGCGGGCCCAACGGCCCCAACCAGGTGGCTGCCCGCCCCGCCGGATCGCCAGTTTCCGCGTGGATTCCAGTTCCGCGCCGGCTACCAGCGCGAGGCTCGCGATCAGCAACAAGGGCGCCGCGAAACGGGCGGCCGCGAGGGCGCTGTCGCCGGCGGCGCCACCGATCATCGCCGCCAGCAGGATCGACCCGAACAGCACGATCCAGTCGCGCTGCACCGTCATGCGGATTTCTTCGGCCGAGATGTTAGCGATATCCGAGGCGTAGTTCATGCCGACCCACCAGACGGCCATCGAGATCAGGAGCGGCGGGATCAAGAATGCCTCGGATTGCACGAGCTGGCCAGGTTGCGTCCAGACGTCGGTGTCGCGGTAGGCGGGTTCGAGGAGGAGCCAGGCAAGATACGTCGCCAGCCAGCACGCAAAGGTCACGATCTGGCTGACGACCGTGCTCCGGTTGAGCCGGCCGATCGCCCGGTTCAGCCAGAACGACGCCAGGAAGATGAGGGCGATCGCGCCCGGCCACGGCGCCGGGTGGCCCGCCGAGAGCCCGAACGTCTCGCCCAGGAAGAGTTCGATCAGCAGCGAGAAGGTGCAGGCGTGGAGCACGCCGACCAGCACGGGAATCATGATCACCGTTGGCCACGATGATTTGATCGATTGCTTGCGCAGGGCCCGATCGCGGTCGCGGGCTCCCTTCCGGGAATCGGAGGCGAGCGAATCGTTCGGAATCATCTCAGGCCTGCCTCGTCATCGTGATCTGCTCGATCGTGTCCCAGGCTTCCTCGTCCGACAGGTGGTAGACGGGAATCCGGCGCCGGATGTCCGGCAAGAGGGTGGGCTGGACCCCGATCGCCACGATCACGAACCGCTGGGTGCCGCTGTTGCGCACGAGCCGGAGCAGCGACCGTTGGAGGCCCTCCGTCACCCGGCAGGTGACGATCACCACCGTGGAACCCCACGGCAGCCGGGGCAATTCCTCGACCACCATCCGCTCGATGCGATCGCCGAAGGCCGGCACCAGGGTCGCGAGGTCTTCAAGGATGCGGGTCAACTGACCAGGCCGCCGTCCCGGCGGCACCCGCACCGTGCGCGTGCGGTTGGGGATCGGCGCGTTGGCGTAGAGCCCCACCTGGTGCCGCCCCTGAAGGAGCTGGCTGGAGAGCGAGGCGGCGGTGGTGACGGCCAGTTCGAGCAGGGCCGAGTTCTGGCCCTCCCAGAGATACGAAAAGGTGATGGTATCGAGAAAGATCGCGGCGACCGGCGAGGCGCTTGGTTCGTAGACCCGGGTTTGCATGACGCCCGTCCTCGCCGTCGCCCGCCAATGGATCCGCTTCGGGCTGTCGCCGGCGACATATTCCCGCACGCCGGCCATCCGTATTGGGTCCTCGACCACCGATTGCGGCGGCTTGAAATCGCCGAACGGCTGGCGCGGCGGAACGATCAGCTCGGAGATCGGCACCATCCGGGGATAGACGAGAAAGCGCACCGAGCCGCCGATTTCCTCGCGGCGGGCGGTCAAGCCGAGCGGATCGCTGGCCGCCGCGACCGCCGGTCCAAACCGGTGCCAGCCCCGGCTCATGCACGGCACGCGGTAGGTGTACTGCACGCGCTCGTACATGCCGAGGCTGTACATCGTGCGCAGGATTTTCGCGTTCGCCTGCTCGGTCCGGTCGAGTTGGCGGCTCACGATCTCCACGTTGGAGGAAACCTGGTCGGAAATCTCGAGGCGGGTCAACGGCAGCGGCTTCGCGTTGGTGGCGGTGAGTTCGACCTCGACCGTGTCGCCGTAGAAGGCGCGATTCTGCGACACCCGCCGCGTGTAGGTCAACCCGCGAAAGCTGTTGTCCCACCACAACCGGGTCAGCAAGGCGACGAGGGCAATACCAAACGCGATCAGCGCGAGAATCGGCTGGCGCAGGAAGGCCGCGAGCATCGCCACGGCGCCCGCGATCAGCAGCCAGCGGCGCGTATCGATATCGACATCGGGGTTGTCGAACCACTTGCCGATCCGTTCGACGCGACGGCGGACGGCCGACTCCTGGTCGAGCAGGCTGGCGTGTGGGCGCATGCCGCTCAGACCGCCCTCGTCGACTCGACCGGCACCGACGTCTCGGCGATCACCGTGTTGACCAGTTCCTCGTTGGAGTGACCGAGCAGGTCCGCCTGTGAGGTCGGCATGATCCGGTGGGCCAGCACCGACGGCGCCATCTCCCGGACATCGTCGGGAATCACGTAGCCCCGCCCCGCCAGCGCGGCCCGCGCCTGGCCGGCGCGGGCGAGCGCCAGGGCGGCCCGCGGGCTGGCCCCGACCTCGATTCCCTCGTGGTCGCGAGTACGGCGAACCAGGTCGAGCAGGTAATCCTCGACCGCTACGCCGATGTGGATTTGCCGCACGTCGGCGATCAGGTCCCGCAGTTCGTCTGGGGTGGTGACGGCCTTGACGTTGACCAGGGGCGCGTCCGACCGGAAGCGCCGCAGCATGTTGCGCTCGTCTTCGAGATTGGGATACCCGATCGTGGTTCGCAGCAGGAAGCGGTCGAGTTGCGCCTCGGGCAGCGGGAAGGTCCCCTCCAGTTCGACCGGGTTCTGGGTCGCCAGCACGAAGAACGGGCGCGGCAACACGATGCGTTCACGATCGACTGAAACCTGTCGTTCCTCCATCGCTTCGAGCAGCGCCGACTGCGTGCGCGGCCCGGCCCGGTTGATCTCGTCGGCGAGGAGGACGTTGGTGACGATGGGCCCCTGGCGATAGGTGAACTCCGCCGAGCGCGGATCGAAGACGAGCGAGCCGGTGATGTCGGTCGGGAGCAGGTCGGGCGTGAACTGCACGCGCGAGAACTCGCCGCCGAGCGCGGAGGCGAAGGACCGCGCCAGCATCGTCTTACCGATGCCTGGCACGTCTTCCAGCAGCACGTGACCCTCGCAGAGAATGGCGACGAGCACCTGTTCGATCACGTGGCGCTTACCGACGATGACCTTTTCCACCTGATCCATGATGCCGGACGCGACATCCTGGATGTGCCTCGGCGCGGACGTATCCAAAGTCATGTGCTGGGCCCCTTTCACCCCTGGGTTGGTGCGAGCAGTGTACCCCAGGTCACGCCAGAATCCGCGCCGGAATCAAGCCCGTTCGATACATCACCGCCCAGCATCCCAGGCGCTACGGCGCGGGACGAGAGTCGTCTCCTTCGGCAACCAAGCGATCGCCGGCCCGCGCGACCACATCGACAAGGGCATCGATATCGGACTCGGTAGTCGAGAAGTGGAGCACGTTCGCGCGCAAGACGAACATGTCGCCCAGCACCGCCTGCGTGACGAACGCGTCGCCTCCGGCTTGAATCCGTTCCATGATGGTCTTGTTAAGGACATTGAGTCCCTGAACATCTGCTCTTATCGCCACGGGCACATAGCGAAAGCAAACGATGGACAACTGTGGCGCGACCACGACTTCGAGATGTGGATGATCTTCGATCCGCCGCGCCAAATACCGGGCCAGGTCATTGTGCCGGCAAATCGTCTGTTCGATCCCGGCGCGACCGGCGTGGGCCAGCGACATCCAGGTTTTGAGCGCCCGGAATCCACGCGATTGCTGGAAACCGTATTCGGCGTACCACGGGAGTCCGCCGATTCCCTTGCCCTCTTCCACCTGGACATAGGGCGGAACCAGGCTGAACGTCTGCCGCAAGAGCG
>JACCYX010000453.1 GCA_013696265.1 Chloroflexia bacterium | reverse complement strand
TACGGCCTGCACACGATGACCAACATCGTCGCCCACGAGGCGGGGGAGTATGGAGCGGTCCTGCTCCGGGCCGCCGAGGATCCGGTCGAGGGGCTGGAGTTGGCCAAGACGCGCCGCGAGCCGAAGGAGTCCGGCCTGCTGGTCGGGCCCGGAAGTTTAAGTAAGGGCATGGGGACGCTGCTCTCCGATACGATGCAACCTCTCGATACGGAGACGGGCATCATGATCCATCCTGGAGCCCCCGTTGCCGAAATCCGGGCCAGCCCGCGTATCGGCATCACCCGCGCCGTGGAAGCGCACTGGCGGCTCTTTGATTCGAACAGCCGGTTCGTGTCGCGACACCGCCGGGGTGAGATCATTCACGAACGCGATCTCACCGGCCTGATCGCTCAGTTGCCGATCGACTAACTTGACGGCGATCATCGCAACCTGGAAACCACGATGCCAATCCAACTGCTGACATCCGAAACCATTGGCAAGATCGCCGCCGGCGAGGTGGTCGAACGCCCGTCGTCCGTCGTCAAGGAACTGATCGAGAACGCGATCGATGCGGGCGCGTCGCGCATATCGGTCGAGATCCAGGACGGCGGCGGCTCCCTGATCCGGGTCTCTGACGATGGTTCAGGCATGTCGAAAGAAGATCTTTCCGTCGCCGTCCTGCGTCACGCCACCTCGAAACTGTCGCGCTTCGATGACCTCGAATCGCTCACGACGCTGGGATTCAGGGGCGAAGCCCTGCCCAGCATCGGCGCGGTCTCCAACCTCGAAGTCCGGTCCGCTGCCCGGGGAGCTTCGACCGGCAGCCGGATTGGGTTGGAGTACGGCGCGACGATCGGATCCCGCGCCGAAGCCGTCCCCGCCGGGACAACGGTGACCGTGAGCGACCTCTTCGGCAACGTACCGGCCCGGCGCAAATTCCTGCGCCAACCATCGACCGAAGCGTCGTACATCTCCCGCCTGATCGGCGCCTACGCTTGCAACCGGAGCGACATCCGGTGGTCGCTCCTCAACGATGGCCGCAAGGTTTTCAATACCTCCGGCACCGGCGACGACATCGATGCCGCGATCGGCGTCTTTGGCGCGGAACTGTCCGACGAGGTTCTGCAGCTCAATTCGGAAGGATCGGAGTCCGCCGTGCCCGGCGTGACGGTGAGCGGCTGGGTGAGCAGCCCTCGCGTGAGCAGGTCCCATCGGCAGAATCTCTTCTTCTTCGTCAACGGACGCATCGTGCAGCATCGGGCGTTGACCTACGCACTGGAGGAAGCGTTCCACAGCCTGCTGATGGTCGGTCGGCACCCGATCGGGATGGTGAGGATCGAACTTGATCCAGCCCTGATCGATGTCAACGTCCACCCAACCAAGGCCGAAGTCAAGTTCGTCGATGAACGGGCGGTCTGCCGCGCCGTCCAGCGGGCAACGCACGAGGCGCTTCTGCGACAGCATCTGGATGTCCTGCCCCAGGTTGGTTTCACCGCGCCGGAGCCCAGGGGGGCATCGATCGAGCAGGGGACATTCGGGACCTGGGTCGCGCAGCAGGGATTCGGCTCACGGTCTCCCGAAGCGGTAGATGACGACCGACCGACGCAGATTCGGCCGCACCCCTCGGGCGTGCCCGTGATGCGGGTGCTGGGCCAGGTCGGTGCGACCTACATCGTGGCCGAGGGTCCGGAAGGCATGTTCATGATCGACCAGCATGCCGCGCATGAACGGGTGATGTACGAGAAGATCCTTGGGCAAATGAAGACGCAGGCGGTGGAGCGGCAATCGTTGCTCGATCCCCTGGTCGTCGAACTCTCACCGGAGGAACTGACCGCCTTCGATCGGTCGGCTGATGAACTGAAAGAGATCGGCTTCGACATCGAGCGGTTCGGCGAGCAATCGATCGCGATCCGCGAGATTCCGGCCATGATTCGCGGCGTCGACATCGCCGAGCGGATTCACCTGATCCTGGGGGAACTGGCCGACGGTGGGGTGGGGGACTCCTGGCTCGACTCGGTGGCGATCAGCGCCGCCTGCCACACCTCGATCCGCGCCGGGCAATCGCTGTCGCTGCCGGAGATGCGGGAACTCGTCGCCCAGCTCGAACGAACCGCCCAACCGCGCGCCTGCGGTCACGGCCGACCCACCATGCTCCACATGTCGCAAACGGAACTCGAACGCCAGTTTTCGAGGCGATAATGTGGCGTTGTCACGTTATCGCCTGGAAGCCGAATTGGTTGTGGCAAAGCTTGTCTTTGCCCGGTGTGCGAAAGAGGATGCATCGGCTTGGGTGGACGGGTCGAGATGATCCCTCGCAGGCTCGGGACGACCGCTACCAATCCTGCGTGCCGGTATGCCGGTGACCGGTCAACCGTATCGCCCGCGCCAGCCGTTCCATCGAACTTCCAGCACGTCCCGGAGATTCTGGAGCGTGTCGGTGAGGGGGTTGACCTTGGTGTGTTCCCCGTAGGTCCAGGTAATCGGGATCACCGCGATGCCGAGGTTCTGTCGCTTGGCAATGTAGAGCAGTTCCACGTCGAACGCCGTCACCCGGGGACGTTGTACCACCGTGGCGTCGCGATAGAGTTGGCAGCGGGGCAGGATCGTCGCGATCGCGTCCCGCGTGAAGAACTTGAACCCGCACTGGGTGTCATGGATGCCGGGCAGGAGCAGCAGCCGGATCAGGCCGTTGAAGGCGCGGCCCATCGCGTGACGGTACCACGGCTCGCCCACTCGGATCGCGCCCGCGCCCTCCCGCGAGGCGATCGCCACCCGCGCGCCGGTGCGGAACGCCGCTTCGCACTCCTCCCAGGTCGAAAGCGGCGTCGCCAGATCGACATCGCAGAACCCGGCGTAGCTTCCGCTGGCTGCGGCGAGCCCGGACAGGACGGCGTTGGCCTTGCCCAGATGCTTCTCACTCAGGACTCGGATAGAGGGATGGAATCTGGCCGAGTTTTGGGCGATCGCGAGCGTATCGTCATTGCTTCCGTCGTCGACGATGAGCACCTCGATCTGTTCGTCGCGTTCGGAAATCCACTCGATGAGAGTGTCGAGGCTGGCCTGAATCCGATTTTCTTCGTTGTAGACCGGGATCACGATCGAGAGGTGCGGTGTCGCCTGGAACTCCGGAGACGCATCGACGGACTCTGAGCTGGGCGATGAGTTCAAGTGACGTCAACTCCGGGCGGTCGGACACGGCGACGAGGGCCCCTGAGAGGCGTGAAGAGTGTAGCATGATGGATTGAGGGTACTCTGTATCTGTCCGGCGGCGCGGCTTATGTGCGACCATGAATGTGGCTGAATGGCCATTCCCCACCGGAGGTTGTCGTGATCAATACCTACGTCTATTCGTCGTGCACCTCCTGCAAGAAGACCGAATCCGTGCTGTCCGAGTCTGGCATCGGATTCACCAGCCGCGACTTCTTCAGGAACCGCTTCACTCGCGACGAACTCTCTTCGATCCTGATCGAGGCCGGCCTGTCGGTCAGTGACGTGCTTTCGAAGCGAAGCAAGGTCTACCAGTCACGTCCTGCTGAGATCGACGGGCTCTCGGATGGGGCGTTGCTGGACCTGATAGTCGAGGAGCCGACATTGCTCCGGCGCCCGCTCGTGATCGGTGACGGCGGTGTGGTGATCGGCCACATTCCGAAGCAGCTTGAATCCCTGATCGCTGTCAACAGAAATTGACTCTTGATATCAAGGAGTGTCCAGGAATGACGTTGGCGTTTGGTTCTCACATGTCCGCCTCTGGCGGCGTCGACAAGGCGATCGCGCGGGGCGAGGCGATTCCCGTCGAGTCGTTGCAACTCTTTTCCAAGAACGAGCGACAATGGATCGCCAAGCC
>JACCYX010000437.1 GCA_013696265.1 Chloroflexia bacterium | reverse complement strand
CTCCAACGGCACGCGTCAACGCTGGTTGGCAGTTTTCAAGCCATTCCCGGAGCGGCCTTCAGGTCTTCATTGCGCCGGCTGTGATGCCTTCGATGAACCGCCGCTGCAGCAGCAGGTAGAGGATGATCATCGGCACCATCGAGATCGTGACCCCGGCCGCGATCATCCCCCGGTCGACCGTGAACCGCCCGAAGAAGAACATCGTGCCCAGGGCCACCGGCCGCGGCTCGTCGCGCTGGACGAAGATGAGCGGCATCAGGAACTGGTTCCAGGTGTCAATGACCTTCGCCAGCGGCAGCCGTGATACCGCGCGGTGATACATCCTTACGGAAAGCGGATGCCGAGCTTGATCGCCTCGGCCGGGCGCTCGTCGATCATGCGGTAGGCGTCCACGCTTTCGGCAAAGGGCACGATCGGGGAAATGATCCCCTCGGTCCTGATCCGGCCGCTGACCAGCCAGTCGAGCGCGAGCCGGACCAGCCGGTCCAGGGTCCACCCCGGCGCGTCGCGCATCGGCAGGCTCTGGGCCCGCACCGAGATCAGGTGCAGCCGGTTGATGTGAAACTCCTCCCCGAGCAGCAGCCCGGTGGCCTCCCGCCCGTAGAAGGAAACGACGCCCACCGTGCCGCCGAACCGGGTGGCGCGGATCGCCTGGTGCAGGGCCTGGGTGCTGCCCGAGGTTTCGATCGCCACGTCGACCCCGAGCTGGCTCGTTTGGGTGAGTTGCTCGCGATAGCCGCCCACCAGCGGTGCCCCGAGGGGAGGCCCTTCGGCGGGCACACCCGCGCCGGTCAGCTTGCGGATCGCCAGGCCGGCGTCGCCGTCGCCGGCGGTGGGATCGAGCGCGACATCGGCGCCCAGCCGCAAGGCCAGCTCGCGCCGGCTCGGCAGCGGGTCGAGGGCGATCACCTGGTGGGCGCCGGCCAGTTTGGCGAGCTGGATCGCGATCAGGCCGATCGCGCCGAGGCCGAACACCGCCACGGTGTCGCCGAGCCGGATGTTGGCGTCGCGGATCGCCAGCGCCATCACGACCGGATCGAGGCAGAGCGCGGCTTCGGGCGAGAGCCCCTCCGGCAGGAGATCCGCCCGGGTCTCGTCGATGGTGTGCGTCTCACGAATCGGGAAGTGCCCGAACACGCGGTCCCCAACCTGGAACCGGGAGACATCCGGCCCGGTTTCGGTTACGAACCCGACCGCCATGTTCCCGAGCCGCATGGGAAAGACGTTGAGGGCATCCCCGGCCGGACGCGGCATCACCGCGCCCCAGGCTGGATCGTAGGGTCGGCTGGCGACCGGTTCGTTGCGGTAGCCGACGAGTTCGGTGCCGTGCTTGGGCGAGGCGAGTTCGCTCCTGATCCGGATTTCCGAAGGCCCCAGGGGCGGGTCCTCGTACGCGCGCAACTGGGGCATACTTGGCTGAACGGCAACCAGTTCCCGGGGCATGGCACAACCTCTTCATGGACACAATCGCACGCGAAACATCGTTCCGGCAGTATCCCACCGGCGCATGTCCCTGAATACCACCGTTTGCCGCGCGATGTCAGTCGTCGTGCCGCCGACCTCGTTTCGACCCCCTCGGTGGGACAATCGAATCCTTGTACGGCCGCGGCAGCGCGGCGATGCTTGCTCCACCCCTGGCTTTCCCTGACTCCCTTCGCCTTCTTTACGTGCTCCAGGATACCTGTACAATGAGAATGGGTCCTTGGCAGGAATCAATCACATTGCATGGCGAGAGCCGTTCGAATCGTCGTTGGCTGTGCCGTGGCATCCGCGCACATCATTTGGCGTATCCGGTGCCGGGGTGGCGTTTACCAGCAAGGGGTTGGCCGTGAACGAAGCGAATCTCATCCGGGTCAATCGTCGCGATGTCGCGAAAGGCGCCGCCGCCGCGCTCGGCGGGAGCATGGTCGTCCTTGGCCTGACGGCGGGCGGCGGCGCCTCCGTCGCCCAGCAGGCCAGTCCCGTCGCCTCCCCGATGGCCAGTCCCGCATCCGGTGCCACTCCCGTCGATCTCCCGGACGGCAGCGGCGCGGGTGTGCCGATGTTCCGGGGCAACCCGGCCCGCACGGGAGAAATGCCCGGTCCTGGTCCCGATCCCGCGAATGGCGTCGAACTCCTCTGGAGCTTCGCCACGGGTGGGAGCGTGTGGTCATCCCCGGCGGTGATCGACGATGTCGTCTATGCCGGAAGCACCGATTCCAATGTCTACGCCCAGGACGCGGTTTCCAGCAGGGTACTTTGGCGCTTCGTCACCGGCGGGAGCGTGTATTCCTCGCCGGCGGTGGTCGACGGCGTCGTCTACATCGGAAGCAGTGATTCCAATGTGTACGCACTGGACGCGGCCACCGGTGCCGAACGATGGCGCTTCGCCACCGGTGGAAGTGTCTTTTCCTCACCGGCGGTGGTCGATGGCGTCGTCTATGTCGGAGGTGAAGATTTCAACGTCTACGCGCTGGACGCGGCCCTGGGCACCGAGGTATGGCGATTCGGAACCGATGAACCCGTGCGGTCATCGCCGGCGGTCGTCGAGGGGATCTTCTACGTTGGCGGATACACCTCCAACGTCTACGCGCTGGACGCGGCCCTGGGCACCGAACGCTGGCGGTTCGCCACCGGTGGGC
>JACCYX010000430.1 GCA_013696265.1 Chloroflexia bacterium | reverse complement strand
CCTTCACCTACGCCGACCGCGACGGTGCCGAAGACAGCATCGTACTCGACTCGATGCGCAAGCTCTGGGTCGATCGCGACCGGTCTGGAATCGTCTTCGCCCAGGCGGGCGACGACGGAACCGAGTTCCTCCACGAAGTCGTGATGGAAGGTGCCGAGGTGGCGGACGGCATGGCCGACATCATGGCCACGCTGCTTGGGGTGGAGTCGTTCGAGCGGCTGGAGGCTCCGATAACGGACGATGAACGGGGTCGGCTGCTCCTCGAATTCCGCTATCCCCATCCCCAAACGGTCGCCCTCGCCTTCCGGGCCTAGGGCCGCTCCGTGGGCAGGGGAGCCGGTGCCGCGCCGTCGTCCGATGCCAGGATAGGCGCGATGCCGGCTCCATCGCGATCGCGATTCGTGTCGCCAAGCATCTGCACCCACGGGTGATCGCCATAGAGCAAGATCAGGCATGAGGTGAGCCATTGGCGTTTCTCGGTCGTCAGGTACGGCAGCACATGTCGGAAGTCTCTTTCATCCTTCGGCCGGTTTGGGAGTTTTGACTTGTAGAGCATCTGGATCTCGGGCGCCATGATCGGGAGGCCGTCAACCCATTCGATCATCGTTCCGCGCGGGCCGCGAATTCGGGCGTCGCGCCGGAACACCCATTCCGGCCCTGTGAACTCGCCTACCATCAACTGGAATTCCCACGATTTGTCCGGGCGGCGGCACCAGATATCGTGGACGGCGTTGGGAAACGGCGTGGCCTCTTTCCACAGTGTCAGGTCGCCATGGGCCGCGTAGAGGAGCCAGCCCGGCAAGGACGCATGCATGATTGGCAGGTCGGCGCGGTCGATTTGGATGTCGATATCCGAGTGTGGCCGCGGTTGCCCCCTGGCGAGGAGATCGGCCACCCATCCTCCCGCGATGCACCAGGTGCCGGGGAAATCCCGGAACAGTGCCCCTGCCTCAGGTGGGGAGAGCGGATGCCATTCGGCCAGTCCGGGGATGGACGTCTCCCTGGATTGGCTCATGACCCCCTCTCGTCCAGGCCGCCGTTGGACGCCAGGTTCGGGGCGATGTCGGCCAACACGCGCTCCTTCATGTCGAGGATGTGAAATTGGAGGGCATCGGCGGCACGGTCGCTCTCGCCGGCCATCAGCAGGTCGATGATCTGCCGGTGGTGACCGAGCGCGATCTCGTTCCAGCCCGGAATGTGGGTACCCGCCCGTTGGAAGACCGAGATTTGCGCCCACAGCCCGTTGACGAACGCGATCAGGCGTCCGTTCCGTGAGCCCTCGATCAGCCATTGGTGGAATCCCTGGTCGACCTCAAGGAAGGCGCCCGCCGCCTCGTGCCGCTCGGCGTCGCTCCGCGCGCCTTCGATCAGGATTTGGACGCGGTCGAGCTCGCCCCTGGCCCAGGCGTATCCTTCGGGCCCGAGCTTGGCAGCCACGGTCCGCAGCGCGAGCACTTCGAGCACCGCCCGCAGATCGAAGATTTCGGTAATGTCGGCTGGCGAGAAGGTGGCCACGAAGAAGCCGCGGTTGGGCGAGTAGATCACCACGCCGTCCTGCACCAGGCGGTGCAGCGCCTCGCGGACCGGCGTCCGGCTCACGCCCAGCTCCTCGCTCAGGCGCAGGTCCGAGAGCTTTTCGGTTGGGCTCAGGTCCCGCGAGAGGATCCGGTCCCAAAGGACGTTGTAGACATCGGACCCGAGGTTCCGGCGCATGATCGGAGACGTTGGGCGATCCGGTGCCGATCGGTCCTGGCTCATGCGGTGACTCCTCGTTGGAACGCTGGGCGGTCGCGTAGACACGGGTCGCAATCGATCGCGCCAGCTCTCGCGTCCTGATCCATGCCATGGCGACCTGCCCACTCTTCAATCTGTATACAATAAACGTCCGTGTGATGCTATGGCATGATGGCATCGGTAGGGTTGGTGACCCTCGGGTCGGGACGCCCGGGCCGGTCTCATCCGGAAATGGAGACGGGGTGGGAATGGTTGGAACCGCCTCGACCGTCCTCGTCGTGGTGCGTGGCAATTCGGGATCGGGGAAAACCGCGTCCGCGCGCGAGGTGCGGCTACGGTGCGGGCGGGGTATCGCGATCGTGAGCCAGGATGCCATCCGGCGCGACCTGCTTCGCGAAAAGGATGTCCCGGACGGCGTCAACATCGGCCTGATCGACA
>JACCYX010000429.1 GCA_013696265.1 Chloroflexia bacterium | reverse complement strand
GATCCAAACGCACTGCTGGGCGCTGCCCCGCATTCGGTCCTCCGGTGCTGACGAATTGCGGGTTCCCGGCTAGGATGCCCGTATTGAATCCGGCGCGACGAGAGCGGATGGGCGATTCGCTGGTATGGAATGAGGGGCTGTCAGCCATGAGCAACGAGCGAATCTTCACGGCCGATGCGTCGTCGGTTGTGTTTGGACCCGGCTCGACGCATGAAACAGGCGCCCGGGTGCGGGCACTGGGGTGCAGGAACGTGCTGGTGGTCACGGACCCGCGGATCGCCGAACTGCCGCCGGTCGCGAATGTCGTCACGTCGCTTGAAGAAGCCGGCGTCGCCTATGAGATCTTCGCCGACGTGCGGGTGGAACCGACCGATGCCTCCTGGAACGTCGCGATCGCCGCCGCCACGGCGGGTGACTTCGACGGCTTCGTCTCCGTGGGCGGCGGCTCGGTGATGGACACCGCCAAGGTCGCCAACCTCTACTCGACCTGGCCTGACGACTTCATGGCCTATGTCTATCCGCCGCTCGGGCAGGGCAAGCAGGTCCCGGGCCCGCTCAAGCCGCACGTCGCGATTCCGACCACGGCGGGCACCGGCAGCGAAACCACCGGCAACGCCGTGTTCGACCTGTCCTCCGCCCACGTCAAGACCGCGATCGCCCATCGCGCCCTGCGGCCAACCATCGGCATCATCGACCCTGAGAACACGCGGACGATGCCGCCGATGGTTGCGGCCTGCTCCGGACTGGACGTGCTGAGCCACGCCCTGGAGTCGTACACGGCGGTTCCCTTCAACCAGCGCGAGGCGGCCACCGACCCCTTGAAGCGCACCGTCTACCAGGGCGCCAATCCGATGAGCGATGTCTGGTCGACTCGCGCCATCGAATTGTGCGCGGCTAATATCCGGCGAGCGGTGAGTGAACCGGATGACGACGAGGCGCGGGCGGCGATGTTCCTGGCCTCGACCTCGGCCGGTATCGGCTTCGGGAACGCGGGTGTCCACCTGCCGCACGCGATGTCGTACCCGGTTTCGGCGCACGCCAGGGATTTCGTCGCCGATGGCTATCCCGGTGATCACACGCTCGTGCCGCACGGCATGTCGGTGATTCTCACAGCGCCGGCGATCTTTCGCTGGACGGCGGTGGCCGATTCCGCCCGCCATCTGGAGGCGGCCCGCTTGCTTGGCGCCGACGTGCGTGGAGCCACCCCGGAGGACGCGGGAGAGATCCTGGCTGACGCGCTGATAGACGTGATGAAGTCGTTGGGAATGCCGAACGGACTCAGTGCCGTCGGGATCACGGACGCGGACCTCGATGCCCTGGTGAGCGGAACCTTGCCCCAATCCAGGCTTACCCAGCTCTCGCCTCGCGCCGTTACCGAAGCGGACTACCGCTCCATCTTCGCCAGCTCGATGACGATCTGGTAGCAAGGGGGTGCGACGTGTAGATTGCGTCCGGGCACCATACGGCCGCGGCCCTACGCCGGGTGGAAGCCGGTACTGACGCGAAATACGCTGCGTCGCACTTGCCGCAGGGCGTGAACCTGTTCAAATCGCAATGCGTTGGCGACAATCGGTTCACCAGACCGCCCATCTACCGCGCCAGCAACCAGGAGCAAACATCGAATGGCCATGCGGATGCAACTCGCCGAAGTGCTGACCAACCGGGAGAAGTCGGTGCTGTGGGACCTTACCAAACAGTTGGGCGTCTCCCAGGTCGTTACCGGAATCAGGGACGATCCGGATCTGGCTCCAGCCTGGGACTTCGATCGGCTGAAGGGCATCAAGGAGACGTTCGCCGCCGAGGGGCTCGACGTGACCGTGATCGAGTCGGCGCCCTCGTCGATCCAGGAGCCGATCAAGCTCGGACTCGGCGACCGCGACGAGCACATCGACCACTTCTGCCAGTTGATCGAGAACATGGGCAGGCTCGACATCCCGATCATGTGCCATAACTGGATGGCGGGCATCGGCTGGCTGCGCACCACGTTCGACGAGCCGGAACGGGGCGGCGCCCTGGTATCCGGGTTCGATCACGACGTCAACGAGGCACTGGGTCCCACCCAGTTTGGCGAAGTGACCGAGGAGCAGCTCTGGGAACGGATGGAGTACTTCCTCAAACGGGTCGTGCCGGTGGCCGAAAAGGCGGGCGTCTACCTCGCCGTCCACCCGGACGATCCGCCGCGCTCGCCGATCCGGGGCATCGGCCGGATCCTGACCAGCCCCGAGAACTTCCAGCGCGTGCTCGACATCTATCCAAGTCCACATAACGGAATCACCTTCTGCCAGGGAAACTTCTCGGCCATGGGCGTCGATGTGCCGGAGACGATTCGGCATTTCGGCCGCCAGGACGCGATCAAGTTCGTCCACTTCCGGGACGTTCGCGGGAACAAGGACAGGTTCGTCGAAACGTTCCACGATAACGGGCAGACCGACATGGTGGAGGCGATCCGGGCCTACGCCGATGTCGATTTCGCCGGTCCCGCGCGAGTCGACCACGTGCCGACGATGGCGGGTGAGGACAACAGCGCGCCCGGCTACGAAACGATGGGCCGCCTCTACGCGCTCGGCTACATGCGTGGGCTGATGGAAGCGGTCGGTAAGGAGTATGCGTAGGCGCCGGAATGGTGGCGGCACTCTTAAATTCCCCAGAGTGCGGAGTTGCGGCCCTGTAATCTGGAGCGAAGCGTTAAATTGTCATTCCGTAGCGAGCGTCAGCGAGTGGAGGAATGACAATTTAACGCTTCGCGCAGTCGTGCCTTTCCACGGATGCCCGAAGCGCGTCTGAATTCGATAAGTCATCCGATGCGTGTTCGGCGGTACGCCCCTGTCACGTATCCACATATGGCGGGAGGCAGACAATGCGGCTCACAGGCGAAATCGTGCTGGTCACGGGGGGAGGGTCCGGCATCGGTCAGGGCATAGCGCGGCGCTTCGCCGCCGAGGGGGCGGTCGTGATCGTCGCCGACAAGGTGGAGGAACGCGCCGCCACGACCGCCAGTGCGATTCGCGCGGATGGTGGCG
>JACCYX010000416.1 GCA_013696265.1 Chloroflexia bacterium | reverse complement strand
GGTGCTGATGGCCGAGGACAAGCTCCTCCTTTCGGTCGGACTCAACTTCCTCTCGATCCAGCAGGGCTACGCCAGCGACTACGGCGCCCTCTTCGCGGCGATGACGATCACGATGGTGCCGACCCTGCTCGTCTACATCCTCTTCCAGCGCCGCCTCGAATCCGGTCTCACGGCGGGCGCCCTCAAGGGCTGATCGTCACGAAGCACGGCGGAAACGGGGCGGGGATGCGTCCCTCCGCCCCGTTTCCGCGTCCGGTAGAATGGGTTCAGCGGAAGGAATCAGCCATATGGTCGCCGTCGCCCAGCTCATCCCCCAGAATCCCGAGGAAAAGGCATCGGTGCTTGCCGTGCTCCGCGCGCACCCCGACCTCCAGGACTTCATCGCCCGTGCCAGCGACAATGCGAAGGAAAGTTTTGCGGACGTACGAATCACTCTGGATACGATGCGGTACGACGACTGGGGTCCCCCGGTGCGGATGCTTGTCCATGTCACCCAGCCGTGGGACGAGTTCAAGGCGATCAGAAGCGAGTACGTGCGGTGGCTGACACAGGATCCGGCATTTGATCTTGATGTGATTCTGGTGATGCCAATGTGGAGTGGCCCAATCGAGTCCTATCGATGATTCGAGGGCGAGATTTTCTGCCCGTAGGTCAGTTCCTTGAAAAGCTCGCCGGTGAGGCAAGCGAGAGGACGCGCACGGGTCGAGCCTACTATGCGGCGTTCCTGGAAGCGCGCCAGTTTTGTGAAGACCGGTTGGGTTATGAGCGAGTGAAGTCAGGCGGAGAACACGTCACGGTTCCGCGGTTGATGGCCACGGTGGATGCAAAGCTCGAAGTCGATCTCGCCTTCCTGCGCCAGCTCCGCAATCATGCGGACTACGATCTTCATTTTGCGGAAGAGACGATCTGGCTGCAGCTTCTCGATGCCGTCGACCAGGCGAACGAAATCATCGCCCGGTTGGACGAACTGGCTGCCCCCGGCACGGATGCCTGATTTCGCCCGGTTTCCCTCCGGCCCCGAGTGCGGCACACTGCCTCGACCGAGGCGAGCACGAGTCGCCTTCGAAACGTGTTATCGACATAATCCAATGAGGAGCAACAGGGTGACCGAACACACCAGCCCCGTCACCTCCCAGGCGCCGGCGGATTGGGGCAAGGGCCACGGACGGCTGGCCGGCAAGACCGCGCTCGTCACCGGCGGCACCCGCGGGCTCGGGCGCACCATTGCGGAATGGCTCGCCCGCGAAGGCGCCAACATCATCGTTTCGGGCCGCGAGACGGCCGATGTCGAGGCTTCGGTCACGGCGATTCAGGAATTGGGCGTCCGGGCCTGGGGCATACCGGCCGACCTTGCCCGGGTCGCGGATGCGCACGCCCTGGCCCTCCAGGCGCTCGGCCTGGTCGAGACGCTCGACATCGTGGTCAACAACGCCGGGATGAGTATTTCGCAATCGTTCTGGGAGGCGAGCGACGCCGAGTACGAGTACCAATCCAACGTCAATCTCCGCGCGCCGTTTATCATCTGCCAGCACCTGGCCAGGGACTGGATCGCGCGCGGGGTTCGCGGTCGGATCGTCAACGTCAGCACGATCGGCGTCTTCAAGGGGCACACGGACAAGATGATCTACAACATGGCCAAGGCCGGGGTCCAGGTCATGACGCGAAATATGTCCTACGAACTCGGGCCTTACGGAATTACTGTCAACTGCGTCGCGCCCGGCGCGGTGCCTGATCGGCCCGGCTCCGATTGGGAAGTCACGCCTGAGGACAGGGAGCGCGTCAAGGGGCTGATTCCGCTCGGCCGCTTCGGTCGGGCCGAAGACATCGCGACCGCCGTCGTCTTCTTCTGCCTCCCGGAAACTGAGTGGACTTCCGGTCAGACCTTGCTGACGGACGGCGCCCACATTTCGGGCTTGCGGGAATAAAGGGACGATGCAACGCATGAAAGCTGGCCTGTACACGTATGCCTGGGATCTCGAAGCCGAAGGCTACGACCGTGCCGTGGGCCGGATTGCCGAGGCCGGATTCACCGCCGTCAACCTCGCCACGTCGTACCACGCCGGCAAGTTCATCCTGCCCCATAACCCCAGGCGCAAGGTCTGGTTCGCCGAGGATGGCGCCCTCTACTTCCAGCCGGACCTGACGAAGTATGGGCGGATCCAGCCACGGGTGAGTTCGTTCGCATCCGCTAACGGTAGCCCGGTGGGCCGGCTCCAGGAATCGGCCGCCCGTCACGGCGTGAGCTATGTCGCCTGGACGGTCTGCCTCCACAACAGCTGGCTCGGCGAGCGATACCTGGATACCACCATGCACACCGCGTTCGGGGATCCGCTGATCCACTCCCTCTCCCCCGCCCACCCCGATGTCCGCGAGTATCTGCTCGCCATGATTGAGGACCTCGTTTCCCGGCACGAGGTGGCGGCGATCGAACTCGAGTCGCCGGGTTACATGAGCTTCACCCACGGCTATCACCACGAAATCTTCGGCGTGGAGATCGATCCGGTGCAGGAAGCCCTGCTCGGCATCTCCTTCAACCCGGTCGAGATCGCCGGCGCCACGGACGCCGGGATCGACGCCGAGGGGCTTTGCGCCCGGCTCGCCAGCCTGATCGACGCCTGCTGGAATGACGGCGTGGCTCTTGAAGTCGAAGGTGAGCCATCGGCGGAATCCCAGGCGCTGCTCGACGATGCCGATCTTGGCGCCTACCGCGCCTGGCTCAACGATCAGGTCGTGTCGTTGGGCAACGAGGTCCGCGACGTCGTCCGGCAAACCAGCCCGGCCACCGAAATTCGCCATTTCGCGGCGATGGCGGCGGGAGACACCATCGGCATCGATCGCGACCTGCTGAACACCGGTGATGCCGTCCTCGCCGGGTACGCCGTGACGCCGGACGAAGTCGCGCGGCGCATGGCTGCCCTCGATGGCGTCGACCAGCCGATCTGGGGCATGATCCGGGCGATCGCGCCGGAGGTCGTCGAACCGGCGGCCATCGCGCCGCTCGTTGAGGCCTGGATGGCGGCCGGGGTCGCCGGCATCAATGTCTACAACTACGGGCTGTTGCCGGAACGCACCTTTGTCGCGCTCGGCGAGGCTTTGCGAAGAACCTCCTAGCGGCCACGCGGTTGTCTCTTTTGCGTGGGCGGTTCGATTGAGAACGTCTTGTACGGCTGCGGAGCTTGCTCCGCAGCCGTACGACCGGTCGAGTCCGATACTGCCGTGCAAAATCATGTGTCGCACCCGGAGACCCGCGGCCGGTTGCCATTTAACATTCCGTGCCCTACCATACGGTATCTTCAGGAAACAGTGCGCACGCGCGCGCTCATGTCAAGACGCCGCACCTGGCCGGGGCGAAGCACCTTCATGCCATGCGCGGAAGGAGAAGTCGGGATGACCGCACACGGAATGAACCGGCGACGCTTTGTCCTCACCACCGCCGCCGCCGGGGGCGCTGCCGCGACCGTCGCGAATGACGCTTCGGCCAGTTCGGGCGCAGTGTCTTCGCGGTTCCACGCGCCGGCCATGATCGGGCAGGCCCAAACCACGCTGACCTGGGCCGTTCCCGGCAACCCGGACGAAATCGCCGTCTACGAGAGCCTTGCCGAAGAGTTCATGTCCGCCAACCCCGACATCGCGGTGACGCTCGACTCTGAGGCCGCCGATTTCGAGAAGTTCGTTACCCTCGTCGCCGCCGGCACCCCGCCCGATATCGGGTTCGCCACCCTTTACAACTGGCCGTCGTTCGCCGAGCGAGGCATCTTCCTGGCGCTCGACGACTACATTGCGCAGGACTCGTACGACCTCGAGGATTTCTACGAACAGATCATCACGCCCTACCGGTACAACGGCGACACCTTCGGCGAGGGCGAGCTCTACGGCCTGCCGAAGGAAATCGCGATTCGCGCCATGTATTTCAACATGGACATTTTCGAGGCGGCCGGCATCACCGAAATGCCGACACCGGACGATGTCTGGGACTGGGATCGCTTCATCGAGATGACCCAACAGACCACGATCGAAGAGGGCGGCCGCACCCGGCAGTACGGTTACGTCCAGGACGTGCGCTGGACCTTCTGGCAAATTTGGGCCTGGTCGGCCGGCGGCGACCCGGTCGACAATCTCTACAAGCCAACCATGTCGACGCTCGACAACCCGGCCGTGCTCGAGGGGTATCAGGTCTTCACCGATTTCGTAACCAGCCTCGGGACGGCGCCGCCCGCCGCCGTGACCGCCGACCAGGGGCACTCGGAAATGTTCGCCGCCGGACTGGCCGCGTCGTACAACAATGGCCGCTGGATGGTGCCGCTGTTCCGCGAGTCGGATTTCCGCTGGGACGTGATGCCGATGCCGATGAAGACGCAACGGGCCCAGACCCTCAGCGGCTCGATGTTCGGCATCTGCAATGGCACCGATAATCCCGACGAGGCCTGGCGCTTCCTGAGCTACGTCGTCGGCGCCGAAGGCCAGACGCGGATGACGGAGCTTGGCTTGTTGCTGCCGTCACGCAAGTCGGTGGCGGAATCGGACCTTTTCCTCAACAGCGCGCCGCCAACGAACAACCGGATCTTCCTCGACGAACTCGAATTCGCGAAGCCGCTGCCGCTGACCCCGATCTACCCTGAGCTCGAAAAAGTCATCAACGACCAGACTGATCTCGTCCTGATCGGCGAGAAGACGGCCGCCGAGGCGGTCGCCGAGATGCACACCCAGTTCAACGCGTTGCTACAAGGGGCGTAGACGAGGGTTCCCTGGGACCCCTGATCGAGACCACCGGTCCACCCGCCGGTGGTCTCGTCGTTCGGATGGCGCCATGACGGAAACTCCAGCGAAACCGCCCGCCCGTGCGCGGATACCGCTCGGCCAGAGGGAAACCGTGGCCGGGTACCTCTTCCTGCTGCCCAATATGATCGGCTTCCTGATCTTCACCGCCTTCGCGGTGGTTGCTTCGGCGGCGATCTCGCTGACCTCGTGGGACCTCTTGTCGGACCCCGAGTTCGTCGGCTTCCAGAACTACATCGAGTTGCTGACGGACGATCCGCTGTTCCGCACCGTGCTCTGGAACACCTTCTACTTCACCTTCGTGAGCGTTCCGGTGTCGACCGCCCTGGCCCTCGGGCTGGCCCTGATGTTCAACACGGGGCTGCGGGCGATCCCGCTCTTCCGGGCGATGTACTTCTTGCCGGTGATTACCGCGACCGTGGTGGTCGCGCTGATCTGGCGCTGGTTCTTCAACCCGGATTTCGGAATCCTCAACTACGTGCTCTACGAGCTTGGCGTCGATAGCCCGCCGAACTGGCTCGCGACCCGGACCTGGGCGATGCCCTCGGTGATCATCCTCTCGGTCTGGAAACAGGTCGGCTACAACATGGTCATCTTCCTGGCCGGGCTCCAGGCGATTCCCACAACCCTCTACGAAGCCGCCTCGATCGACGGCGCCGGGCGCTGGCAACGGTTCCGCAACATCACCCTGCCGCTGCTCACGCCCACGACCTTCTTCGTGCTGGTGATTTCGATTATCGGGTCGCTGCAGGTCTTCGACGCCGTGCTGGTGCTGACCGACGGCGGACCCGCGAACGCCACGCGGACGATCGTCTATCACATCTGGGAGGAGGCGTTCGTCTTCCTGGAGATGGGCTACGCGGCGGCGGTGGCCTGGATCCTCTTCATCATGGTCTTTCTCGTGACGCTGCTTCAATGGAAGCTGCAGAAGCGATGGGTGCATTACGAAGCGTGATCGAGAGTGAGGCCCGAGACGTGAGCCAACCCCCATCGGCATCGGCCGGCAACGGGCCGGCGCGTGTCATCGGCCGAATCCTGACCTACCTGGTCGTCTCCCTGGGCGCGCTGCTCATGATCGTGCCGTTCCTCTGGATGGCGTCGACCGCGTTCAAGGGCGGCTCGGCCTTCGATTACCCACCGACCTGGATCCCGGACCCGATCTCGCTCGACAACTTCCGCGAGGTCTGGACCATCGTTCCCTTCGACCGCTACCTCTTCAACAGCCTCTTCGTCGCCGTCTGCGTCACCTTCGGCGAGGTGCTGACCTCATCGCTGGCGGCCTACGCCTTCGCCCGGCTCCGCTTTCCGGGGCGGGACGCGATGTTCCTGATGTACCTGGCGACGCTCATGATTCCGGGGCAGGTGACGATCATTCCCAACTTCATCCTGATGCGGTACCTGGGGTGGATCAATACCTATGAGGGGCTCATCATCCCGACCGCGTTCACGGCCTTCGGCACCTTCCTGCTGCGCCAGTATTTCCTCTCAATCCCGCGAGAGCTGGAGGAAGCGGCACGGGTCGATGGCGCGAGCTATTTCCAGGTCTGGTCGCGGATCATCATGCCGCTGGCCAGCCCCGCGATCGCAACCCTGGCGGTCTTCAGCTTCATGGGGGCGTGGAACAGTTTCCTTTGGCCGTTCATCATGGTCAACACCTCCAACATGCGCACCCTGACCGTGGCCCTGCGGTCGTTCCAGACCGATTACGGCACGGAATGGGGACTGATGATGGCGGGTTCGCTGCTGGCGATGCTGCCCATGCTCGTGATTTTCCTCGCCGCCCAGCGCTACTTCGTGCGCGGCATCGCCACCACCGGCTTCGGGGGACGTTAGGGCACACGGCAGGTCGTTGCGGCCGTGCCGCCTGTTCCGACGCCCACTTTTCGTCATTCCGAGCTTGCGAGGAATCCCTGCCCGAAGCGCTTCGGCCGGAGGCCGAGTAAGTGGCTGGCGGCACCGAGCGTCCGCTGACGCGGACCGGCTTCGCCGGGGGATGTTTCGCTGGCGCTCAACATGACGAAGGTGTGTACTCAGGCACTCGTAACCACATTCGCATGGAGTGAAGATTCATGGCATTGAAAGCGGTGCTGTTCGATCTCGGCGACGTGATCATGCGTGAGGAAACCGAGGAGAAAATCGACGGCGTGACCCAGCGCGCCGACATCTACCCCGGCATGGCCGATCTGCTCCGCGGCCTGCGGAAGCGCGCCGTTCCGCTCGGTCTCGTCGCCGACACGCGGGACGGGACGTACCGCAATGTCCTCGGCATGCACGGCCTGCTGGACCTCTTCGATGCCTTCGCGATCTCCGATAACGTCGGCGTCGAAAAGCCCGACCGGCGCATCTTCGAGCACGCGTTGAATGAGCTCGGCATCACCGAGGCCGATTGGGGCGCCGTGGCGATGGTCGGCAACAATCTCGCCCGCGACATTCGCGGCGCCAACGCGCTCGGGTTGATCGGGATCTGGATGGTCTGGAACCAGCGGTATCCGTGCGCCTGCGCCGACGAGGCCGAGCGGCCCATGTATCAGGTTAGCACCGCCGCCGATCTGGAGAGCCTGCTGGCGGCCCTCGACGCCAGGGAGGACACCGCCGTCTACCGATTTCCCTTGCCCTTCCCCTGGGCGTGACGCGGAAATCCAGGGACTTGTCGTCGTTCGCCTATCGACCGGTGTTGACGGGACTACTGAGCCTTCCTATGATGAACGCTCTACCGTGGAAAAGGAGGTCCCGCGATCGGGGGCTCCGTCAGACAAGGGAGTGCCGCCGTGGTTGAGCGAGTTGGGGCAGATCGTTGGGACCTTGGACGACTCGAAGACGTGTGGACGGCCCGCGGGCTGGACCGCCGGGACCTCATGAAGCTCGTCGGGGCCGGAGCCGGGATGACCGCACTCACCACCCTCGTCACCAGTCCCGGCGGCGCGGCGGCGCAGGAGGCGACCGGAAGCCAGGTCAGCCTCGAGTGGGCGGCGCCGCGGACGTTGGGGCCGCTCTTCGCCACGGCCGGCGCCGAGCAACAGATCGGACGCCTGATCTTCGGCGCCCTGGTCAAGATGTCCGACCAGCTCGAACCGTTGCCGGACCTCGCGGAATCGGTCGATGTCTCCGATGACGCGACGGTCTACACCTTCAACTTGCGCCAGAACGCGACCTTCAATGACGGCACGCCGCTGACCTCGGCCGACGTGGTCTTCACCATCGAGCGGGCGGTCGATTCCCGCACCGCGTCGTTCTGGCAAGGACGCTTCATGGGCCTGGCGGGGGCCGCCGAGTATTCCGAGCAGC
>JACCYX010000404.1 GCA_013696265.1 Chloroflexia bacterium | reverse complement strand
CGGATCGTGCTCTGGCCGGAAATGAGCATGGCCACGCTCGAGGCCTACGTCATCGTCGGACCGCTGGCCGCCGCACTGGCGGCCTGGCTGGTCGATCGCGAACGCCGCCGCCGGATGCACAACCTGGTCGATTCCTTTCCCGGTAGTGGATTGCGACGGGACCTGCTCGCGCTGGGCACGGCCTCGTTCTGGGGCCTGGCTGGTTACGCCGGGGTGGCGCTCTGGTTCTGCGGGCAAGCGGTGCTGCGGGCAACCTGGGGCGCTCCCGACGTGGGACTGATGGCGACGGGCGCGATTGCGGTGGTCGCCTTCGCCGCGATCGGCGTGCTTGTCGGGCGGCTGGTTCCGAGCAAATTCAGCCCGCTGCTGGCGCTGGGCGCGACCTTCTTCCTGACCATCGGCGCCGATCTCTTCAAGATCACCTCCGCCGATGGTTCCTACCGCAATCCGATCCAGTTGCTGATGCCCTACGGGCTCTCCCGGGTGAGCTATCCGAACGTCTTCTATCGTGAGAACCACGGGTTCATTCTCGAAGTCGGCCTCTGGATGGCCGCGCTCATCGGACTGCTGGTCGCGCTCATCGCGGTGCTTCGGTCCCGCAACGTGGGAGGCTGGCTTGCGCTGGCGGGAACGGTCATCCTGGCCGGAATCGCCGCCATGCCGCTCATCAACCCGACCCTGAGTTGGGGTCCCCAGGCGTGGACCCCGATCCCCTACACGCCGGTCTGCGAGTCGCGCGATGGGTTCGAGATTTGCCTGCACCCGGCGTACGAATCGGCACTCGGCGAAACGGCCTCACAGGTGAGCAATACGTTCGGGCCAGTCCAGGGGCTGGAAGGCGTGGCCACGCGCTGGGAACAAAGAAATCCCTCGCAGTTCCGAAACGGAGACGAGACAGGAGATCTCTATGATGTCGGGTATGACTATGGCCTGATCAATTCGTTGACGAACCTCTTCCCGGAGCCGACCGGTGGCGGCGAATTCTCGCAACGTCCGGCCTCGCAGATCGTGATCATGAACTGGCTCCAGAGGCGGTCGAGTCCCGGCATGGGGTTCGCCGGCTTTTTCGATTGGCCCGCCGAGGTGCCGGTGATTACGCAGGACTACGGCAACGGGATGATGGGCGTTGGGCCGGACGATGAGGCGTTGGCAGCGTTCCAGCCGCGGATGGACGCCGCGCTCGAGCGGTTCGCGGCACTGCCCGAAGCCGAGCGGCGCGCCTGGCTGGAAGCGAACTGGGATGCCCTGCGCGCCGGCGACCTGAACCTGGAGGATCTCCCATGAGTTCGCTCTCCTACCGGAAGCGGCCGGTTTCGCGCGGTCCACTCGCGTCGCGGGCGTTGAACCCAGTGGCAGCCATGCGGTCGTTCTTGATGCTGCTCTGGATCGAGATCAAACGGAGCCAGGGATTCTGGTTGCTGCCGCTCTTGGTCGGACTCGGCATTTTCGCCGCATTCTACCGGGATCAGGACGGCGTGGTGCTTTGGCAGGACCTCAACTTCTCCACGTTGCGGTCTTACGCGGTGATCGCGCCGTTGACGGCAGCCTTTGCGGCCTGGCTGGCGGATCGTGACCGCCGGCGGCGAATGCGGGACCTGGCTCACTCGCTTTCGATCGCTCCCTTGAGGCGTGACCTGCTCACCCTGGGTATAGCCTCGTTATGGGGGATGATCGGGTACGCGATCGTCGCCGTCTGGTTTGCCTGGAAGGGCGTATCCGAGGCCACGTGGGGCGGTCCCGATCTCGGGCTGATCTTGGCCGGGGCGCTCGCCATCGTGTTCTTCGCCGGAATAGGAGGGCTAGTCGGCAGCCTAGTGCCCAGCAAGTTCAGTCCGATCCTGGCGCTCGGCGTGACGTTCCTGCTCACCATGATGTTCAGTTACAGTTCCGAACACCCGCTGAAACTGCTGATGCCCTGGGGCCTGACGACCGCCAGCGGGTCGGACATCTATTACGACCTGCTCTATGTCCGGGAATCCCTTGTGTGGCTCGCTGGCCTTCTTGCCGCGGTCATCGCAATCACGGCGCTGGCACGAAAGCGGGGCGCCGTGGCCTGGACGGGGTTGGCGGCGTCCGTGCTGCTTGCCGGAATCGGGGCTGTCCCCCTGATTCGGCAGGACTCAGCCCCGTCTGGTGCGAACGTGCGAATTGCAGCGTTCGACTGGTCATGCGCGGCCGAATCCGGGATCGAGGTCTGCCTGCACCCGGCGTACGAGGCGAAGCTTGACGACGTGAGCGAT
>JACCYX010000403.1 GCA_013696265.1 Chloroflexia bacterium | reverse complement strand
GTGGGCGGCGTAGATGGGGATTCCCCCGGTTCGCCGCGAAGGACGGGATCGGGGTTGCGGCGAACCGGGCGGACACACCATCGACAAGATCCGGACCGGCAAGGTGTCGTTCGCGGTCGATGGCGGTACCGCCCCTACGAAAATATGCCTGTGTAACGTGCATCAGACGTTACCAGGATTTGCAGTTTGCAAGGTTGGCAGCCTTACGGGGCGGCAGTGCGTTCGCGCTGGATCGGCGGGCAGGGCACGGAACCGTACGAGCAGTAGACGCAGCAATCGCCGGGTTTCGGCGCGAGCCGGTTGCCACAGGCGGCGCAGGCGAAGAAATACTGGCAGGATTCTTCGGGCATGGTTTCCAGCGAGGCATGGCCGCAGTCCGGGCAGGTCAGCGTCGAGGTGGCGACGATGCCTGGCTGGTGGGTCTCTATCATGGCGTCTCCCTGACCGACGGGGATATATCAGTGAGTGGATTGTACGGGATTGGAGTGGGGAATGAGATGGCTGGGCAGGAAGGGTACGCGATAATGAAGGCCGGTTGAGCAGCGCCAACCAACCGCCCGCGTTACCCCCGATGCACTCGAAGGGTCCCATGTGCCGTCGTCCAGGTCATCATCAACCAGGTTCGGAAAAGACAATGCTTCGGTGCCGCCACACCCCCGGAATGGCGGATTAGTCAGGGATAGGTCATGAGGCGATCCCATGATCTGGTGAATCGGGTTGGCTGGCCGAGGCTGATCGGGCCGTGGGTGGCGATTGTCCTCTCCGGCTACGTCGGGAGCCTGGTTGGGGTGCCGGTGGCCTGGCTGGTGGGCCCGATGATCGCGGCGGTGGCGCTCAGCCTCGCGGGCGCCCCGCCCGAGCCCTCGACTGCGGGCCTCTTCACGGCCGTGCAGGCCATCATTGGGGCGACATTGAGCGCCTCGTTCACGGTCGATTCGCTCGCCCCCCTTGCCGAGCACTGGCTGCCGATTTCGATCGCGGTCTGGCTGGTGCTGGCGATCAGCATCGCCTCCGGCGTCGTGCTGACGCGGGTCGCATCGCTCGATGTCGCCACGGCCTCGCTCGGCACGGTGCCGGGGGGCGCCGCCGGCATGGTGGCGATGAGCGAGGAACTCGGCGGCGATCCCCGGCTGGTGGCGTTCATGCAGTACGCGCGGCTGGTGATCGTGATCGTCAGCATCGCCGTGCTGGCCGAGGCGATCGGGCACGAGGGCGAACCGGCGGCGCAAGCCCTGGTCTCGGCCGACGGACCGCCGATGATCGCCCGCTACGGCCTGGCGGTGGCCGTGGCCGCGATCGGCGGCTGGCTGGGGGTGCGGTTCAACCTGCCGGCCGGGGCGTTGGTGGGGGCAATGATCGCCGGACTCGTTCCGGGGTTGCTCGGGGTCGGGCCGCTGGCCTGGCCGCCGTTCGTGCTGGCCGGGGCCTACCTGCTGCTGGGCGCGCGGGTGGGATCGCGCTTCGACCGCGCGATCATGCGTCGATTGTGGACGCTCCTGCCGTTCGTGCTGGGCTTCATCGTGGCCTTGAGCCTAATCTGCGCCGGAATCGGCTGGGTGCTGGCCCGTGTCACCGGCCTCGACCTGCTGACGGCGCTGCTGGCGACCTCGCCCGGCGGCATCGACGCGGCGACGATCGCCGCGCTCGACACCGGGGCCAACGTGACGATGGTGGCCTCGATCCAGATGGCGCGGCTCCTGCTGATGGTGCTGGTGGGGCCGTTCATCGTCCGCCGCCTGGTTGCCCGGAGTCACCGGGTGGCGATGGTGGCCGAGATCGGGACCGATGACCGGAAGGGGATGACCTGAAATGCGGGTGGCGGTTTTTTCGGATGTCCACGGCAACTCGATCGCGCTGGACGCGGTGCTGGCCGACATCGAACGGGTTGGCGGTGTGGATGCTTCCTGGTTCCTGGGCGACGCCGCCATGATCGGCTTCGACCCGGTAGGCACGGTCGGCCGGCTCGCTTGCTGGCCGAACCTCGTCTCGGTGCGCGGCAATGGCGACCGGCGGCTCGCGACCGAGCCGGAGATTGTCCGCGAGGCCACCGAGCGATTCATAGAGACGGCCAGTGACGATGATGCCGCGATCTGGCGCGCGACCTACGCCGAATATCTCTGGGGCCGGGAGGTGTTGCGGGCCGCCGGCTTGTTCGACTGGCTTGGCGCGCTGCCGCTTGAGGCGCGGTTGTCGTTGCCGGACGGAACGAGGGTGCTGCTGGTCCACGCCGCGCCGGGGACCGACGAGGGACCGGGCATCCGCGCGGATCAATCCGACGAGCAACTTGAAGATATGCTGGATGGCATCGAGGCCGACTTGGTGGTCGTCGGCCACACGCACCGGCCACTCGACCGTACCTTCAACGGGGTACGGGTCTGGAATCCGGGGAGCGTCAGCAATCCAGTGACGGAAGATGTCCGGGCGATGTGGACGCTGCTCGACGCCGACGACACCGGCTACCGGCTGGAACGACGGTTCGCGACGTACGATGTGGCGGGAATGCTGTCGCGGTTGGCGGCTGTCCATCACCCGGCCGAGGCGCACATTCGCGGGTTTTGGGCAGGGCGATAATACCGAACCGGCGGCGCATCAA
>JACCYX010000364.1 GCA_013696265.1 Chloroflexia bacterium | reverse complement strand
TGGGGGATGCCTTCATGGCCGGACTCGGCGGTGAGATCATTCCCGACCTCTCTGCCCTAAGCCGGGAGTGGGTACGCATCGTGGACCGCGTCGAGCCCAACCCGGACCATGCCGAACGCTACGACGCACTGTACGCGCTCTACCTCGACCTCTACGCGCAGACCAAGGAGACCATGCACCAGCTCGGCCGGATCGCGGCGTGGTGAACAAACCCTGGGCGGCGGGCGGGGCCAGCTTGTCTCCGCCCGCGCCGTCCGGATCGCACCGTAACGTGTGACACGAAATAATCGTAGGGGAGGCCCCGTGTGGCCTCCCGCGGTTCCCTGAATGCCCAGGATTGCGGGCCGGCACACAGGCCGGCCCCTACCAGACGCCTGATGCGCATTGCGGTGGTCTCCGGCATGACCGCCGTGAAGGGAGGACGCGGCGCATCACGATGTGCCACCCACGGTCCGTAATGTGCATCACCCGTTGCGAGGGAGTGCCCCGGTGTTAGCTGAACCACATTGCCTTTGCCTTTCCTGTCTACGCATGAGACGAAGCAGCCAGCTACCCTGCAAGCACTCTAAACAGTCTCAAACCTACTCGGATCTATGGACACTTCCTCCACGGGTCGGGTTGAGACTCCAAGCCTGTGCTCTTTCAAGAGGGCGCAAAGGATTTCTCCATCAATGAGGTCAAGTACCGGCGCGCCGTCCCGGGTCGCCTCACGTTTTTCTTCCGGTGTGAAACTTCCGGTCGTAATGAAGAGTCCCTTATCGGTTCTTCCTACCATCGCACCTCGAAAGTCCCGGATAGCCGGGGCCCCGACGCTTCCCTTGTATCGCTTGCACTGAAAGAAGACCTGAAAACTCAGAAGTGCAATTCGTAGTACGCCTATACCATCAATCCCTCCGTCGCCACTTCGTCCCGTCACTTCGACTCGTGTGAATCCGGATTCTCGAAGGAGGCGCTGGCATAGCTTCTCGAAACTGGCCGGTGGCATGGTCTGCACCACCCCCAACAGACCGTCCCGCCATTCTTCAAACACGGTGCTAGTGAGAACCCGTGCGTCACTTGAAATCAGAGATGTCTCATCTGGCGGGGCCGAAACCTGGGATGCCGTCTCTTCCCTGAGCGTTCTCCTCATCGCAAACTTGGCGCGAACCCGGCTCGGAACGGCGGCCATATCCGTTTCATTGAGCTGTTGACCGTATTCAGTAATCGACCAGATTCCACGAGCACTGTTTTCCAGGGCTCCCACAGCTTTCAGGTATGATCGCGCCCAGGCCATCCGGTACCGGACCTCTGTCTTGGCGCCGTTCCCATGGAGCACCGACAGTTGTTCGTCGCTGTATCCCGCAATTTCAATCGCCTTGTCCTCGATCTCCTGGTTCGAGCCGGAATCGCCGAGTTGAATGATGGCTTGGAGAGTCGGCCAAAGCATTTTGTCATAGGCAGGAATTGTCACTGATGCGGCTTCTTCCGCCATTCCAACTATCCCTTTGTGTGAGCGATCGATTTGAACTGCAACGATCGGCATCGCCTCATAATCGCTGAGGCTACCGCTTGCGGCTATCCTGACGAGTCGGTTCCCACTGCCCCACGTAACCCTGGGCGCGGAGGGCCGCCAGCAATTCCTCCTCCGGAGGGGCGGTCGTGTCCGCGCCGACGTTGAGCACGACCACCAGGTCACCCTCCGGCGTAAGCTCGTCCAGAACGTCCAACCCGGCGGCGGCAAGCGCGTCCCGCAGGTCCGGGATCGATTCGTCGCTGTCCGGGTTGAGCACCACCGCGCGGCGCAGCCGCACCCGCTTGTAGCCAACGGTCCAATCGCGGAGGTTGGCGGCCAGCGGGTCCGGCAATGGTCCACCGCCCTGGGCATCGAGATATTTTGTGATCTGGTCGAGGTCGAATCCCGCCGACAGGGCCCGGCTGACAGATCCGGGCCTGAGCTGAAACACCGGCTCTGGCCGCAAGCGTTCGGCATCGCCGAATGCCGAGAGCGACCAGACGTGAAGGGGCGTTGGCCGCCGGAGCGTCACCAGACCGTCCTCCGTAATGTCGAGCGCCGGTTCGGCCGCGGCCGCTTCCTCCGGTTCGTCGCGGCCGAGGACCACCGTGACCGCCTCGCCCGCGCCCGGAGCCACCCCAAGCTGGACGACGCCGAACCAGCCGAGCGCGGTTTCCAATTCGACTTCGATCACCTGGGCGATCGCGGCCGTCCGCTCGTCGGCGCCGCCACGCGCGGCACGGGACGACGCGGCGGTGAACGTTGCGCCGATCATGGTCGGGTTCTGCTCCGCCAGCCGGGCGGCGAGATCGTCAACCAGGAACCAGGCGCTCGGGTCGAGTTCGGCAATGGCCTCGAGCAGATGGCGGCGGAATCCACGCCAATCGGCCCCCCAGACGTCGATCTCCTCGCGCTCACGGCCCTCGATCCAGACATCGCTCGCCAGCCACGCCTCCTTCAGGCGCTCGTGCTGCGCCCCAAACGTCAACCTTGTCCACTCCCGGATGCCCGGGCTCACGGCCGGCCGGATCGCGTTCTTGTCGGTTCCGGGGGGCAGGGGTTGGTCGGACGCCCTGACCACGCCGACCGCCACCCCGAGGTAGAGGAGGAACCCGAGGTAGCCCCGAGGCGGCATTTCATTGCCGCCAGCCCAAAGCCGGCGGTTGAGGCGTCGCTGCCAGGACCGGGAGAGCGGTTCGCCGGGCACCCAGACGGGTGCGCCATGTTCGGCGATCTCGCGCAGGAGCGTGAGCAGGTCCCAGGCCAGCATGTGAGGCTCGACCTCGGCCACGTCGGGTGCCTTGTCATCCGGCAGCGGTTGCAGCGGCCGGAGCGGCAGGGTCGCCGCCGTTTCCCCCGGATGGGCGATTTCGTGCGGCACGAAAAGCCAGCGGGAACCGTCGCGAAGGTAGGTGTGGAACACCAGCAGCGAGGTTTCGAGTTCGGCAAGCGCGTCCTCGATCCGGGCCGACCGCCGGAGATAATCAGCCGCCACCGGCTCGGGCGGCGCGAGGTCGGCCTCGCGCAGCGCGTCCGGGAGCGGCATCGCCGAAGGGGCCGCCGCCCGGACCACCCGCCACAGCGCCGTGGCGGCGCGTCCGCGCCCGCCGACCACCTGGTCGACACGATCCGGGGTGCCGATCTGGCGCAGGATGCGGGCCACGAGATCGGCCCGCCGCCGCTGGCCGGGGATGACCGTGATCCCCCAGACCGTGGCCGCCTCTTCAAGCTCCGGATCGTCGAGCGTTTCGAGCATCACCCGGAGCGCGCTTGCGCTCAGGTCGCCGGCATCGACTTCGTCCTGGACCCGCCGGAAAACCTGGCCGATCTCGCGCGGGAGGAAGAGCCGCGGCAAGGCGCCGACCGGGAGTTCCTGGTTGTCGCCCTCGCGGGCGAGCAATCCCGCCTGAAAGAGGCGGATCGCGGCGGCGCGGGTTTCCGCCGGCGAGAGGCCGGAGATACCAGCGATCTCGTCAATCGTCAGCGGGCCCGACTCCGCGAGGGCGAGGTCCCGCGCGATTGCCTGGGCCTCGCGATCGAGCCGTCCCCAAACCGAGCGCGCGTGGCGAATGTCGGTCATGGCGCGATAGAGGGCGCCGACGTGGCGGCCCCGATCGCCACCGGGGAGCGGAACCAGCCAGAAGGCGGCGATGCGTTGCAGGTCGTCGGGCGCCCGGGCATTGAGCCGGCCCAACAGGTTTCGCGCTACCACGGCTCCCCCTGTCCAGGCGTGCGGTCGAGAGCACGCCTACCGGATACGTCACTATCTTATGACGAGAGCAAGGCGCGAACAATGCGGGTTGCGTTGCACCGCTGGGCGAGCGGGCGTACGACGTCCGATCCGTACGGGCGGACCTGGATCGACCATGAAGGACAAATGGCCAACGCGGATCTGGTCGATCCTGTTGTCCGCCCGATCCAGGCGAGGCCATTGGTGGCGGAAAGGCGAAAACGCTGCCGATGGGGAACCGACTGGGCGGACGACAGGATCGACGAAGATCAGGGCTGCGAACGTTCCGCTCGCGGGTCGATCCAGGTCCGCCCGTACATGATTTGGAGAGACACCCGGGTAATTGGCGCCGGGATCAGGAGGCCCGCGCCAACCGGGGATCGATATCCCAGCCCCGGTGCAGGGCATCGTCCTTGGTGACGTTGAGGTAGAGCCCATGCTCATTGTTTCGCTGGATCGCCGACTTGGGGATGTAGAAGTCCATCGGCATGAAGAATCCCTTCTCCACCACGATCACGTCATCCCGCACGGCCACCACTTCGCCCACCTTGTGTCCGCAGATGCCGATCACATCGGCGCCGACATCGATCGTCCATTCCGTGTCGTCGGTGTCCGCCACGGACCCGGCCTCGCCAGCCCGCATCGTCCCGGCCGGCTCCACCCCGGTGGAGGTTTCTGGACCGAGGTGACTGTTGATCTGGGCGGCCGAGCCCTGGTCCGGTTCCTCGTTGTTCCCGATCTCTTCTTGCCGAATGGCCTGGTTTGACACGCTCGTATTACTCCCTGAAACAGCTTCGTCGCTCTTGGAGAATGAGGGCGAGAGCAATGGCACGAATCGCGGATTCCGTTCAATGAACGACCTGGTGACCCCAGCGGATTCATCCGGCAGGCGGACGCCATGAATCGCGCGACGCCACAGGATACACCTTTTTCACATACCTTGCCGTCCTTCGTCGAAACGCCCGTAGCGAGGAAACGGTTCCGGGCCCAGCAGCGGGGTAGCGTAGCGCCGGAAGGCATCGGTGACGCCGAACCCGTCTCCAGCGATGAACGCATCGGGCAAGCGGCGCACCGTGTTGGCGACGCGCTCGATGGGAACGGCGTCGACGACGCAGGCGTATGGATCGTCGCCCGTCCGCCGGAGGATGGTGACAATCCCGGATTCGCCCGCAACGATCCGCTCGACCGCGCCAGCACCGAGCGCGTACGCCTCATCCTGGTCGACCGCCGAGGCGAGGCTGATCGACATCCGGGCGGCGGTGCCCGGCTTGTCGTAGCGGGCGCGAACCTCGAGCCGTTGGCTGACGAGGCGGGTGAGCGCGGCGCCGGTGCTTGGGTAGTAAGGGTGTCCGAAGCCATCGATGTAGTCCGGCTCATTGCCTCCCAGGTGGCGCCCATCGGCCGTGCGTAGCGTTTCGGGAACCACCACCACCGACCAGCCGCGCGTCTGGAGATCGCGCTCGACCGCCGCCAGCACCACCTCGACATCGGCCGGCGGACGCTCGGGCAGCAGCACGAGTGGTTCGAGATCGCGCTCGTCGGACAAGAACCCCAGGACTCCGCTGGCGGCGACCCAGCCGGCGTCGCGGCCCATCACTTCCACGAACTTGACGGCGTGGAGCTGGGGCGAGGCGATCGAGTCGTACGTGGCGTCACGCACGGCGTTGGCGAGGTAGCGGGCAATCGAGCCGTAGCCGGGGCAGTGGTCCGTTTCGGGCAGATCGTTGTCGATCGTTTTCGGCACGGCGGCGACCCGCAGCTCCTGGCCGGTTTCGGCGGCACGGATGGCGAGGCGATGGGCGGTGTCGGCGGAATCGTTGCCGCCGATGTAGACGAAGGCCGTGATGCCGTGTTGCCGCATGATGGCGAGCGCGCGGTCGAGGTCGCCTTCCTTGAGCTTGTGCCGGCCCGTGCCCAGCGCGGCGGATGGGGTGACGCGGATCACCTGGAGCAGTTCGGGCTCCTGGTCGTGGAGCAAGATGAACCGCTCGGCGAGCAGGCCCTCGATGCCGTTGCGGGCGCCCAGCACCCGCCCGAACTGTCCGGAATCGCGGGCCACCTCGATCACCCCCACGAGACTGGCGTTGATGACAGCGGTGGCTCCGCCCGACTGACCGACGAGCAAGGTCGGGAGTTTGCTGAAACCTTTGTAGGTCATGGAGGTGGTCTGGCGCCTTTCGCGTGGAACGATTCGTCCCACGGAGGGTAGCCGATCAGGTGCGGCTCACGCCTCGACCACCAGGTTGTGTTCGTGGATCAATCGACTCAGTTCGAGGCCGTCGATCAGGCGAATGCCATGCTTCGTCGCCAGCTCCCGCGCCGGGCCGCTGAACTCGGAGGTAGTGACGATGATTCCAATCTCCGCCCGGTGAGCCACCATCCCACCCATGAATGTCTGCACCGCCGAGGAACTGATGTCGCGGTCGGGTTGGTACCGCTTGCACTGGATCGCGACGACCGCGCCCGATGGATCCCGGCAGAGCACGTCGACCCCGATGTCTCTTGGCCCACCCGTGAGCCGGATCTCGGTGTAGCCCAGCGGGTGCAGCAGGTCGGCCACGATCTCCTCGAATTGGCGGGGAGTCAGGTTGAGCAACCCATGGAGACCGGAAGCGCGCGGGAGCCAGTCGCCTCGGAAAGCAAGTACCAGCGAAACCGGGCAGAGCGCGCCGGCGGCAAACGCGGCCCACACCGCCGGATTCGCGATGAGAACGATGACGATCACGACGACCAGCCAGAGGGCCACGCCGACCGCGAGCCGTCCCGCCGAAGTCCCGCTCAGCCAGCGTCCCGCCTGGGCGGGGATGCGACGGAGGCGTTGGCGCATGGTTTCCTGCCAGTACGTTCCCGCGATGCGTCCTGCGTGTGTTCCGTATGCAACTCCATGATACGGCCAGCAGACCACGATTGGCACGGACACGCGGGCGGAGCCAACGTGGGCGGACAACAGTGTCCGGACTTCGCAGCCTCTCCCCAACCGTCATTCCGAGCTTGCGAGGCAGCGAAGCGGTATCCCTGCGCGAAGCGCATCGACCGGAGGTCGATCACGGGTAGGGCAGGTCGAATATCTGCTGTCGCAGACCGGCGCTTCCCCACCTCAAGCGCCGACTTCGTCGTCGAGTGCTTCGCACAGGGATGTCTCGCAAGCTCGACATGACGGGTGAGTGGGTGGCGGACGCACACCTACTCCAGCGGCCAGATGCCGGTGATCGGCTGGATCGGGCGCCGGGCGAGGCGCCGCACCAGCGGGTGTGCGTTGCCGCCATCGCGTTCCCAATCGTCGTGCTGGAAATAGGCCAGCTCGAGGCGGTCCGGATCGATCCCGAGCGCCAGCGCCACACGTTGCTGCGCCCGGTCCAGCCCTTCGAGATCGACCTCGCCGATCACGGCCAGTACGAGCCGGTCGCTGCCGGAACCGGGCTCCGGACCGGCAATCACGGAGATGTCCACCCGGCCGCAATCGGCGATCGCGTCCCGCAGCACCCGTTCCAGCCCAAGCGTGGCGATCACGAGGCTGATCAGGGGCCGGCTGAGGTGGTGATCGAGGTGCATCCTGTACCGGCGTGAGGCACCCTCCCGCCGACCCCGCAGCACACCCAGGCGTTCGAGCTTGTAGCACTCATGCTGGAGGCTGCTGATCGGCATCCCAAGCTCCCGCGACAACTCGGTCAACGAGAACCGGGTGTCCAGCCGCGGCACGACCCAGGCCAGCAAACTGGCGCGCACCTTCGAGGAAAACACCTCGCCGAGCAGCGCGAGCGCCCTGGCCCGCGATGCATCCTGCCCGGCTGGCTCATCGAGCGCATGGATTGGGGTCATGCCGGGGCGCTCCTCCCTGGTGAACGAGAAAATGCTGTCCGTGACACGCGTGAGTCAGCATCGGCGTCGGGCCGCGGCGGCCGCGTGATGCCGAACGCAAAAAGAGACGTCGCACTCGCCCCCCGGTTGGGATATGGAGATTGTGGCATTTTTCCACTAAGATTGACGGTATCGTCGCGGCGTGTTCCCGCCAACGCATCCTCACCGAACTCTCTAACCTTCGGTGGGCGCTGGCCAGAATCTTGCACTACGCCGTTCAACGCTCGGTCTTGGAGGACCCCATTAGTACCGCCTTAGGGCTGCTCGCTGTCGTCATTTTCGTGCTTGCCAACGGTTTCTTCGTCGCCACCGAATTCGCCCTGGTTTCCGTGCGTCGAACGCGCATCCAGCAACTCGCCGCCGAAGGAAACCGCCGCGCCATTTCGGTGCTCGACCGCCTCACCCACCTCGATACCTACATCGCCGCAACCCAGCTTGGCATCACGATCTCGAGCCTCGCGCTCGGCTGGATCGGTGAACCGGTCGTGGCCGTGATCATCGGCGACCTCGTCCAGTACCTCCCGTTCGAGATTGGCTCGACCACACTGCATGTCATCTCGTTCACCATCGCCTTCTCGATGGTGACCGCCTTGCACATCGTGATCGGCGAACTCGCTCCGAAGAGCCTGGCCCTGCAGCGGTCAGAAGAAACCGCACTGGCCGTGTCATCGTGGATCCATGGCTTCCTCGTCGTCTTCCGCCCGGTGATCTATGGCTTGAACTGGGTCGGCAACCAGGTCGTCAAGGCATTCGGGATCGAACCCGCCGGCGGGCACGCCATGGTCCAATCCGCCGAGGAACTGATGCTCTCGATCCAGGCCAGCCGTGAGGCCGGTTTGGTCAACCAGACCGCGCACGACCTGGTGGGCCGCGCCTTTTCGTTCAACGACCTCCAGGCCCGCCACGTCATGGTGCCCCGCACCGAAGTCACCGCGATCCCGATCGACGCCACGCTCGACGACGTGATGCAGGTGGCCTCCGATACCTCGCACACCCGCCTGCCGGTCTATGAAGACGACAACGACCACATCGTCGGCATCATCAAGGTCAAGCGCCTGATGCCGGTCTTCCTTGCCCAGGTCGAGGCCCAAACGATTGTCCGGACGGCGCAAGGCGTCGCCGCCGGCAATGGTCATGAGCCGCTCGCGGGGTCCGCCCGCCAGGCCCTGGCCGTGGCGGAGGAACGCATTCAAACCTTCTCCATCCGCGAGTACATGATGGACCCAATGTTGGTTCCGGAAACCTTGGCGGCCTCGGACGTGCTGACCCGGATGCGCGAGGAGCAAATCCAGATGGCGGTGGTGATCGACGAATATGGCGGCACCGCCGGCATCGTCACCCTCCAGGACATCGTGACCCACCTCGTGGGACGGGTCCAGGACCAGGAGGATGAGGAGGAGCGCAACGGCCACACGGCCGACGGCATCCTCCACCTCGATGGCTTGACCGGGCTGGTGGAACTGCGTGAGCAATACGACATCGACCTGCTCGACGAAGGGTATGACGTCGAGACGCTTGGCGGGTACGTCTTCTTCGTGCTCGGCCGCCCGGCACTCGTCGGCGACGAGGTGACCGCCCCGAGCGGTCAGCGATTCGTGGTCGAAGCGATGGAAGGCTTGCGCGTCTCGCGGGTCCAAATCGTGCCCGCCGATTATGTCGATCCAGGCCAGGAAAGCGAACTCATCGCGGCGTCCTCGCAACGAACCGCCGCCTAGCCCGAACAGTGGAGCCATGTCTCGTAGGGGAGCACCTTGTGTGCTCCCGAAGATTCCAGCGGCGCGGGAGCACACAAGGTGCTCCCCTACCC
>JACCYX010000358.1 GCA_013696265.1 Chloroflexia bacterium | reverse complement strand
TCCGGCATCTGGCGTATGCTTCCCGAAATCCGTTCATGGGAGGATCCTCACGCATGCCGTTTCGTCGCCGCAACCGTCGCGTTGGTCTCGTCTTCAGTCACCGCTACCTCACCCACAACGCGGGTCCCTTCCTGATCGGCTATCGCGACCCCTACCCGTACGCGGACCCGGTTCCCCACGTCAGCAGCCCGGCGATCGCCGGCCGCACAAAGCAGTTGCTCGATTTCTTCCACCTCTCGGACGCCATGCTCAACATCGAACCGGAAATGATCGGCGACGGCACGCTGCGGCTCTATCACACCCCGGAATACCTGCGTCACGTCCGCGAACTCAATGCCACCGGCGGCGACACCGGAACCGGGGCCCCGATGGGACCGCGCGGCGAGCCGATCGCCCGCCTCTCCGCCGGCGGTGTGGTGGCGGCGGTCGACGCCGTGATGCGCGGCGCGGTCCATCACGCCTACGCCCTGGTGCGGCCCCCCGGCCACCACGCGATGTCCGACCGGGGAATGGGGTTCTGCATCTACGGCAACGTGGCGATCGCCGCCCGGCACGCGCAGCGGCGGCACGGCGCGGAGCGGGTGGCGATCCTCGATTGGGACGTGCACCACGGCAACGGCACCCAGGATGCCTTCTACGCCGATCCCTCGGTGCTCTTCGTTTCCCTCCACCAGGACAATCTCTTTCCCGTCGGCTGGGGCTCGCTCGATCAAGTGGGTGAGGAACGGGGCGAGGGCACAACCATCAACATCCCGCTGCCAGCCGGATCGGGGAACGCCACCTACCTGGCGGCGATGGAGCAACTCGTGCTGCCGGCCATCCGCGAGTTCGCGCCCGACCTGATCATGGTCAGCGCCGGGCAGGACGCGAGCGTGATGGATCCGCTGGGCCGGATGTCACTCACCACCTCGGCCTACCGGGCCATGACCCGCCAGCTCCGGGACCTGGCCGACGAGATCTGCGAGGGACGGCTGGTGATCGCCCAGGAGGGCGGATACAGCGAGGTCTACGCGCCCTACTGTGGGGCCGCGATCGGCGAAGGGCTCTGCGAGGGGCTCGACGGCATCGATCCGGTCGAGGAGCCCTACGGTTCACGGGCGGAATCGATGCCGGCCACGCGGCAGCTTGGCCTGGACGCCCGGAAGGCGATCGACGACGCGCGCGCGGCGCATGCCCGCTTCTGGACATTCTGATTTCGGCTTCGGACGTCCATTGCCTGACGATACGCTCCAGCAGTCTCGTAGGGGAGGGTTAGCGAGCGTGACACCGTTCCACGCGACGACAGGCGGCTCGCGGGCGCCTGTCCAGAGCGAAGCGTGGGACCCTCCCGTGATGCCACGACCGCCCGGATCTGGCCAGGAATCAGGGGCATGACGGCCCGGTGCTCGGGCGGGCATACGCGGGCAAGAACCGGACGGCCAAGGTATCTTTCACGGCCCGCTAGCCCTCCCCTACACGATCTGCAAAGGCGGCGAATCCCTTGTCAATGCGCAACACCCGTTACGAAAACGGCGATTCGCGCCACTCCACCATCAATGTGCATCAGGCGACTATCCGTTCCCCGCTCCGGCGGCGGGGGCCGCTACAGGGCTCCGGAACGTCGTGAGCAATGCGTCGATGCCGGGAATCCCGAAGGCGCCCACCGCCAGCAGGAACTCCGCGAGCCCATCGGTGACGTCGAACGTATCCCGTACCTGGTCGCTCGCGGCGATCGCCCAGATCATGAACGCGAAGAACGACAGGATGTAGAAGTAGAGCCGCGGCTGGTCCTCGGCGACCAGGCTCCGGGTCTGCGCGTAGTAGACCACCGGCGTCACGATCGCGCCGATCGCGAACAGTGCCCGCACGAACCAGCGGTTGACGTCATCGTCCGTGCTGATGTTGGTGGTGAGGGCGACCAGGGCCGAAAAGGGTGCCACGAACTCCACGGGGACATACTTGAGGATCTTGGTGGCGTAGCCGTCCCTAGCGGTTTCGCGCGCCTTGGCGTCGCCCGCCGTGGGCTGGGCACCGGTACCGGCGGCGTTTCGGCTCCGGCCCCGCGCCGCGGCGGCCACGGCATCATCGACGGGTGCGATGTTCGAATACAAAGGTGTCCTGATCATGGAACTCCCTCATTCCCCGCGCGTTGTCCGAAACTGAATTGTCTGGTCCCGCCCCCGATTGTAGATCAGCAACCGGGCGTTGGATAGCCGCCGGAAGTATCCATTATTCCTACAGTTGCATTGAGAAAAATCTGGCCTAACTCCCCAGCGCGAACGCGATACCGACCGATTCGGCGGCGGCGGCCAGCTCGTCGAGCACCTGGGGCCGGATCGGGATCCCGAGTTCGCGGTTGCGGATTTCGGCCTCGGCCTCGGGATCGCCCGGAATCAGGACCTCCGTGGCGCCCGTGTGCGGATTGGGCGGGCAGGCCCGCAACTCGGCGATCATTTCGTCCATGTCGGCCAGGAAATCAGCCACGTCGCGGAAGGCGTCGATCCGCCAGGCCATGAACATGTGGCCGATCCCCGGCTGGGCGCCGGTCGAGGTCGATGTCGCGATCCGATTCCCCCAGAGGTTGCCGGCCAGCGGCCCGCAAAACGTGTCGACCATCAGCGAGAGGCCGTAGCCCTTGTGGCTTCCCCGTTCCAGCGTACCGCCGAGGGCGGTTAACCCCTTCACCTGGTGGGGGTCGGTAGTTTCGAGACCAGCGGCGTCGACCGCCCAGCCGGCGGGAATCGGGATCCCGGCTCGCCGCGCGATTTCGATCTTGCCCCAGGCGACGGTGCTGGTGGACATATCGACGACGAGGGGGCGTCCCGTGCCGGTCGGCACGGCAAAGGCGATCGGGTTCGTGCCCAACATCGGTTGCCCGCCGTTGGCCGGCACTACGAGACGCCCGGCGTTGGTCATTGCCATCCCGCCCAGGCCCAATTCGGTGGCCATCACGGCGTAGGCACCGGCGATCCCGAAGTGGTTGCTGCCGCGCACGGTCGTCAGGCAGATGCCCGACTCCTGGGCCTTGACGATCGTGCGCCGCATCGCCTCCGGCCCGACCAGGAGACCGAGCGCGTTGTTGCCGTTGAGGGCCAGGGTCGATCCCAACTCACGCTCGATCGAGACCTCGGCCCGGGGGTCGATCAGGCCGGCCCGCAGCCGGCGGATGTAGGTTGGCATGCGGGCCATGCCGTGCGACTCGACGCCCCGGAGATCGGCGATCAGCAGGTGGCGAACGGCCGCTTCGGACGCCAGCGCGTCCATGCCGGCCGCTGTCAGCAAATCGGCGCCGAACTGCTCGACCTGGGCCTGGGGGAAACGCCTGACATCAGTTTCGACAGCGTGCGTGGGGAGCGACATCTCGGAAACATTCTCCAGTACGGAACGGTCGGAATTCGCAGCCGGATTGTCGATCCGATCGGGGATTCGCGCAAGCTTCACCAGCCTTGACCCGCCACCCGAACGGCGGTACCATCGGATCGTACGCGGCCACCAGGTGGTACGCGTTGCTGTGCGCGAGTCGAGTCCCCATGCTCCTCGTTTCGACCCGTGAAGGGATCATCGTTGGACGCTGGCAGTCGTCGGTTTTCTTCCGTAGAACTTCTCCCGAGCTAAAACCGGAGCCGCGTCCCTC
>JACCYX010000357.1 GCA_013696265.1 Chloroflexia bacterium | reverse complement strand
CCAGCGCCAACCAGAACCGCAGGTCGAAGAACCAGTAGGCCACACCCGAGCAGACGCCGATGATGACCATAAGGACCAGCTGGCCGCGGGTCCAGCCGCCGATCCGGAACTCGATCTCGTCCCAGATTTCGTGCGCCCGCGCCCGATGCCGCAGGGGAAAGAGACTCAGGATGACGCGCTTGATCGTGGCCTTCTCGGTCATCCAGTAAAACGCCACGATCAGCAGCGAGACGATCGTGAACAGGACGCCGATCGCTGATGTGGCCGCTCCGACGGCCTGGTCCTGTCCGATCTCCGGCGAGTTGCGGATGCGGACATAGGTGTTCTGGATCCGCCACAGTGTTCGGTTAGCGGTCTGGCGGAGAAAGGCGTTATCGCTGTCGAGGGCACGTTGCCGCAACTTGTCGAACATGTCCGGGATCGCCGCGTCGAGCGATGAAAACTGTTGCACCAGGAGCGGCACCAGCAGGTAGAGGCCGCCGAAGATAACTGTCAGCAAGGTGGCATACACCACCAGGATCGCCTGGCCCCGTCTCAGTCCAGCCCGGCGAAGCCGGAAAACGATGGGCTCGATGGCTGCCGCGAAGACGATTCCCAGCATGAGGACGAAGATGATCGAGCGGATTTGCACGACCATCCAGCCGAGCGCCACCACCGCCAGCACAGCCAGGGTGTAGAGGATGAGGCGAGTGACGGATAGAGTGGTAGGCACCTTGATCCCCAGCGATCCGGCAAAAGACACGGCAACACAGCTCAACCCGCCAGGGTTCAGCACGGCAACGATTCTGTCTCCATTCTAACGAACGCGGGCAAATGCCGCGCGAACTCATGAGTTCGTAGCAAATGACATTCCGTGCAGATTGCCATAGTGCCGAAACCCTACGCCACTCCATGACATAGGCAGAATTGTTGCTCAGAACGACTTGCTCCGGCCTCCCCACCGCCGCTTCTCACGGCCGGTTGACGAACGCGCAAGCGAGCACGAGGCACGGCACAATACCGTACTTTGTACGATGCGATGCTCCGGGTTTCGGCGCACGATGCGGGAGCGCCCGTCGCTTGACGCCGCGTGAACCGGATCCGTCAAGGAGTATCGCCATGACCGTTCGATCGTTCTCGTCGTCTCGCCTGTTCCGTTTTCTTGCCGTCACCCTCCTGCTGGCTGTCCTCGCGATCACGGTCCTCGCCGGCGCGAACTCAACCAGTGGAGTCGCCCAGGACGGAACACCGATGGCCGGCATGGGCGAGATGGACATGCCCGTCGGAAACGTAGGCCTTACGTCCGTGGTGCTCGCCCGAATCTCGCCGCCGGTCGCTCCCGACCAGGAACTGCAGTTGGTCCGCGTCGAAGTCGCCACCGGAGCCACTGTTAGCGCGCATACGCATCCTGGCGCCATCGCCCTCTGCGTGGAATCCGGCTCGCCCACCTTCGGCGTGACCGAGGGCACAGTCACCATGACCCAGGCGGCCACGGCCGCCACACCGGAGGCGGCCGTCAACCTCACTTCGGGCACCGAAACCGTGCTCCAACCGGGGGACTGCCTGACGTTCGACGCCACCCAAACGCTCCACACCCTGCACAACCCTGGCGCACCAGCGGTGATCTGGCAGGCACATCTCTACGCCCTCGGTCAGCCGCCAACCAGGTTCCTCGGGACACCGGCTCCGTAACCTCGCCGGGTCGTCACCTGGCCCCGAGGCCAACAGCCGCCCGGGGGCCAGGTGAACGTGCTCGTTTCCGTGGCTTGAAGTCGTCCGGCCTTGACCGCCGCCAATCGCGCCCTACGGTCGGTTGACGAATACACCCGCGTCCTCCGGTGAATCAAGCAGTTCGGCCTTGAGGTCTTCGTACCCGCCGCGGCCCATCAGGGCGTAGGTCGCGTTCTTGCCGGCCTCGACGCCCGGTTGGCCGAAGGGGTTGACGCCGTACAACGCGCCCGCCATCACGGTCTGAAGCTGGAAGAGGTAGAAGAACTCGCCCACAATCGCGGCGTCGATCGTCGGCACCGTGATCGTCAGGTTTGGGCGTTGCGCTTCGGTCAGCGCCCACGAGGTTGCCATCCGCTCGCGATCCAGGAGTTGCCCAAGTTCCCCACCGGTGAAGTACCCGAGTTCTGGCATGTCCTCCGGCGGGTTCGGGATGCCGACCGACTCGCGATACCGTTCCACCGCGACGAGTTGGATGAGTTTGTCGTTCGGGCCCTCGGTGTAGAGTTGGATTTGCGAATGCTGGTCGATCGCCCCAAGTGCCTTGATCGGGGTTTGGCCGGCGTTGACCACTTCGTTCTCGGTCGAGAGCTTCTTGCCGAGGCTCTCGGCCCAGAGCTGGCGAAACCAGTCGGCCAGCCCAA
>JACCYX010000337.1 GCA_013696265.1 Chloroflexia bacterium | reverse complement strand
GCCCCGGCCAGCGCCTCGGCGATCTGCCAGGCGATGCTCCACTGGTTCTGGACGCCCATCACCACCGCCGTCTTGCCCGTCAGCACGCCCGCCAGCGGGTTCGCGTTCTCCGACATCGACTTCTCCTCCTGGCCCTTCGGCCACGCATGCGCATTTCGATAACATGGGGCATGATACCGGGGGTAACCGGAAGCGCCCCCAACCACGCGGCTCGTCGCCATCCAGGTCGATGTCGCCAGTCCGCGTCGATCGGGTCACGCGTTGCCGGAAGCGTACGACATTCACTGGCGCCGGACATCAGTGCGGCGGCCGGAGGGACCTGCCATGACAGCGAGCGAAACCGCCCCGTCGATCCCCATTTTCGATGGTCACAACGACACCATTCTCGACCTCGCGGCGACCGGTCGATCGTTCTACGAGCGGTCCGGCACCGGCCACATCGACCGGGTCCGCGCCGCCGAGGGCGGGCTGGCGGGCGGGTTCTTCGCGGTCTTCGTCCCGAACCACGAACCGGCGAAAGAGGCCAGCCGCAAGGTCGTGGAGGGGATCGGACGCGGGCTCGACGGCGTGCCGCTGATGAACGAGCACGGGCCGACCCTCGCCTACGCCCAGCAATTCACGATCGCCGCCGTGGCCAAATTGCTGCGGATCGAGGCGGGCGAAGGGGCGGCGGTGGCGATGGACGAGCAACTCGGGTTCGAGATGCCCCAGAACCCGCTCAGTTTCGTGCAATCGGCCACCGAACTGGAAGAAAACATCGAGCGGGGCGAATTCTCGGCGATCCTCCATTTCGAGGGTGCCGAGATGATCGATGAGCACCTGAACGCCCTGGAAACGTTCCACGCCGCCGGCATGCGCTCGCTCGGCATCGTCTGGTCCCGCTCCAATATCTTCGCCCACGGGGTGCCGTTCCAGTATCCCCAAAGTCCCGACACCGGACCCGGCCTCACCGACCTCGGCAAGGAACTGGTCGATGGCTGCAACGAGCTGGGGATCATGATCGACCTCTCCCACCTCAACGAGAAGGGCTTCTGGGATGTCGCCGCCCGCTCGACCGCGCCGCTGGCGGCCACCCACTCCAACGCCCACGCGCTCTGCCCCTCGACGCGGAACCTGACCGACAAGCAACTGGACGCGATCGCCGACTCCGACGGCATCGTCGGCGTCAACTTCAACTGCGCCTTCCTGCGGCCGGACGGCGCCCGCGACTCCAACACGCCGCTGGAGGTCGTCGCCGACCATGTGGACTACCTGGTCGAGAAGCTGGGGATCGAGCGGGTGGCGCTGGGCTCGGATTTCGACGGCGCCCAGATGCCGGACGACCTCGCCGACTGCGCCAGGCTCCCGAACCTGGTGGCCGTGCTGCGCGCCCGCGGCTACGACGACGACGCGCTGCGCAAGATCGGCTACCGGAACTGGCTCCGGGTCCTGGAAACCACCTGGGGGATGTAGGGAACTGGCTATCCCGCCGGTCCTTCGCAACGTAGGGCTGCCGTCCCGAGCTTGCGAGGGATCATCTCGGCCCCTGCCAGGCGATCCAAAGCTCCTGGTACCGGCCGGCACGCCTCCCAACCCGTCATTTCGAGCTCGCGAGAAATCCCTGCGCGAAGCGCATAGAACGTCATTCCGCCGGGAACGCCAGCGACCAGAGGAATCTCGCCCCGCAGGGCCGTACTCACCAACACTCACTGCGGTGAGGAGATTCCTTCTCTCGCCTGCGGCTCGTTGCGGAATGACATTTTAAGGCGCTTCGCGCCCGGGCCGAGGGACCACCGCACTATCGCGACCCCTTGCCCGGTAGACGCGCGGGCGGAGCAAGCTCCGCAACCGTACTTGCCTTCGTTCCGAACAAATTCGGGACACCCTTCAACCGAACAGGGGCCGAGATGATCCCTCGCAAGCTCGGGACGGCAGCCCTACGATAATCCTTGCGGAAGCTCCGGGAGGGCGAGGAGGCCCTCGATGTCGAGGCGTTTGGTGAACATCGTCAGTTTGCCGTCGGCGTCGAGCGGCCAGTCCTCGCGGGGGCGGTCCCAGTAGAGTTCCACGCCGTTGCCATCCGGGTCGTTCAGATAGATCGCCTCGCTCACGCCGTGGTCGGAGGCGCCGCCGAGCGGAATGTCCGCCCGCAACAGCCGCCGCACCGCGTCCGCCAGTTCCTCCCGCCGCTGGTAGAGAATCGCGACGTGGTAGAGACCGG
>JACCYX010000305.1 GCA_013696265.1 Chloroflexia bacterium | reverse complement strand
GACCCGCGCCATGTCGGCCAGGATGTCGAGGTCTTCCGCGATCGTGGCATCGACATCGGTGCGCTGGACCTTGACGACCACCGGCGTCCCGTCGGGCAGCACGGCGGCGTGAACCTGCCCAATCGAGGCGGCCGCCAGCGGCACCTCCTCGAATCGCCGGAACGCCGCCTCGATCGTCGTTCCCAGCTCGGACTCGACCGTCAGCCGGATCGCCGCGAATGGCTCCGACGGCACTTGATCCTGCAGGCGTTCGAGTTCCGTGATGTAGGCCGGCGGCAGGAGATCGGCCCGCGTCGAGAGGATTTGCCCGAGCTTGACGAACGCCGGCCCCAATTCCTCAAGGGCTTCGCGCAGGTGGACCGGCCGGGATCGGCGCAGCGCGTCACGGGCCGGATCGAGCGGGCGATTGAAACCGGGCAGCCGCTGGCGGATGCGGCCCCCGACATCGACCGGTCCCACCAGGCCACCGAGACCATGCCGCATCAGCGTCCGCACGATGACGCGGTAGCGTTCGGCGTGGCGGCGCTGGGTTATGAAGGTTTGCAACACGGCCCGACTCCATCAGCGGCCCGGTCGACCGATCGCCCCGCTCCAGCCGTTCCGTCGCCGGGTCCATTTGTATACTTTCGCACAGGAGTCGAACCGCACGACGCGATCCCCATGAAGAATGGGAAGCAAGGGAACAATTCAGCACATGGCGACACAACTGACAACTCATCAAACCGGGGCCGATTCAGCGATCGAGCGGTTGCCGCGGGTCTTTTCCGGTATCCAGCCCTCGGGCAATTTTCACCTGGGAAACTACCTCGGCGCGATCCGCAACTGGGTCAAGCAGCAGGACCTCTACGCCAGCACGTTCTGCATCGTCGACCTGCACGCGCTGTCGCTGGCGACGACGCGCGAGGGGTTGCGGGAGAACATCCGCAACCTCGCCACCATCATCGTCGCCTCCGGCATCGATCCTGAGCAGTGCACGCTCTTTGTCCAATCGGATGTCGCCGAGCATAGCGAACTCTGCTGGATTCTCCAGTCGGTCACGCAGTTTGGCGAGTTGCGGCGGATGACCCAGTTCAAGGACAAGTCGGGCGGCCAGGACGAATCGGTGAGTTCCGCCCTCTTCACCTATCCCGTGCTCCAGGCGGCCGACATCCTGCTCCACGATGCTGAGCTGGTGCCGGTCGGCGAGGACCAGAAGCAACATATCGAACTGACCCGCGATGTCGCCCACCGCTTCAACCAGCGGTACGGCGAAACGCTGGTCCTGCCGCGTCCCGACATCAAAGAGGACGGGGCCAGGATCATGGCGCTGGACGATCCGACCAAAAAGATGAGCAAGAGTTCGCCCAACCCGAACAGCTACGTGGCGCTCAGCGATATGCCCGACATCATCCGGCGCAAGATCAAGCGGGCCGTGACCGACTCGGGCAGCGAGATTGTCTTGGACCCGGAGAAACCCGCGCTTTCGAACCTGATTTCGATTTACGCCATTCTCACCGAGCAAACGCCAGCCGAGGTCCAGGAGGCATTCGTCGGCAAGGGCTACGGGGCGTTCAAGAGCGACCTCGGCGATGTCGTCGTCGCCGCGATCGAACCGATCCAGCGGCGGCTCGCCGACCTCGACGCCTCACCCGAGATCATCGAGGAAGTTCTGCGTTCGGGCGCCGTGAAGGCCCGGGGTTACGCGCAGAGCACGATGGCCAAGGTGCGGGACCGGGTTGGCCTCGGCGGCTTCTGATTCTCATCGTGGATGATCGTAGGGGCGGTACCGCCATCGACCGCGAACGACCTCTAGCCGACCCGGATCTTGTCGATGGTGTGTCCGCCCGGATGGTGGCGAACGGCAGGATCCGGTCTGCCGGAATCCAGCGTCCGTCTCGCCACGTTGAACGACCACGTTGCCGCCAAACGGGCGGACACCCCTGCATCGCGGCCGGCCAGATGTCCTTCATGCCGGGGGTACCGCCCCTACGCCGGGCGTTTTCACCCCTCAACGTCCTTCACCCGATACACAACGTCGATCCCTGGGTGATTCTCGGGGTCAGACGGCGGCGGCCGTCTTTTCTCGCTTCTCCATGATCGTCGTCGAGTGTCCCGCGTCCAGCCGCGCCGAGGGATCGATGTACTGCACGGCGTGATTGACGGCGGTGACGGCCTCCCCGGCGCCGTTCGCGATCAGCTTGAACTTGGCCGGGTAGGTGGCGATGTCGCCGGCCGCGAAGACGCCGGGAATGCTGGTTTGCAGGGTGGTCTGGTCGGAGACGATCTGGTTGCGTTGCAAGGCCAGGTTCCACG